>JAHBXR010000012.1 GCA_019636335.1 Pirellulales bacterium | reverse complement strand
TACGACACGATGGGAATCTACAAGAATTCGTCGAGGGGAGAGTTGTCGGTCGCTGCACGTCGTGCCGTTGAGTCGTCGTGGTTCCAATCGATTCTCACCACCACGGTACGATTTGTAGTTGAGGTACGCTGTACCTGACACTCTTGCGAGTTGCCACGTCGAGCGTTGTCGGGCGCGGGATACCTGACCTGCAAAATCTGTGTGGGGAGCCCGGAAAGCACAGGCCGGCGGCCAGTGGCACCCAGTTCGAGCTGCCACGTCGAGCGTTGTCAGGTACGGCGTACCTGACCTACGTGTCTGGCCATGTCGCTTGGAAAAATCGTCCGTGCTACTCCCCTACCCCACCGATTGACCGCGACGCCAAAGGTGGACGGTGTCGGGGCCATTGGCTACTTGTCCTCGATGCGTAGCTTGAGCTCGTTCGAGTTGGCTCTCAACTCGGGGGCGTACATGCCTGCCCCCTTGGCGGGCAAGGCGCTGAAGCGGCCGGGGATCTCGGCGCGCGTGCGGTACGAGACGCTGTGCTTGCCGCGCGCGAGCCAGCGCATGAAGAAGGCGACTCGCTCGTCGCGCATCTCGATGTAGGCTCCGAGGTCGTTGCCGTTATAGCCGCTGCGGGTTTCGACCGGTTCGAAGCCGGCGGCCTTCATATCCTCGAACAGCAGGTACTCGTAGTCGTTCTTACTCTCGATTTCGAGCTCGATTTCGACGAGATCGCCGCTCTTCAATAAGGCCAGATTCTCCAATTCCTCGCGGCGGTACTTCTCGACCCGTTGATCGACCGCCTGGCCGCGCGAGCCGGCCACGTCGACCGATTTCTGCTCGGGAATCAGGCGGTAAAACTTGCGCTCGACCTTGATCTCGAGCCCGGCGGCGGTGATCGGGTCTTCGAGCGTGAAGTTCGTCAGGTAGGCGTTGTAGTAGAGAGGGCCACGGCCCCGCTTGCGGAACTCGATCTTTCGCGCGCCTTCTTCGACGGCATCGCCCACGAGGACGAGCTTGTTGTCGAAGGTGAAGAGATTGGCGGCGTTGATGGTTACCTCTTGGCGTTTCTTACCATCGAGCCAGATCTCGACGGTCATGTCGGGCTGGGCCTCGCCGCTCGCCTTGAGATAGTCGGCCAGGGCCTCGATCACGAGCGACGTATCGCGCGTCGAGTTCCAATAATTGCCGTGGCGGCGGTTGTTGAGCAGGTATTTTACCAGGCCCGCGGCGACCTCGCTCTTGGGATCGGTGCGAGCCAGCAGCTTCAAATAGTAGGCGTTGGCCTCGATGTCGCTGCCGTACCAGAACCACCAGGAGTTGTTCTCGGGCAGCTTGAGGTAGGCCGTTTGATTCTCGTTGTCGACGACGAGAAACTGGCTAATGTTGCGCAACACCATGTCGAGCTTCTCGCGATCCTCGATCTTGGCCAGCGACATGCCCAACAGCGTCATGCCGTAGACGGTGAGCCTGGTGCGGTCGCGATAGAGAAACTCGCGCATGCGTGGTTCATCGACTCCCTCGTCGACCAGCACCATGTAGACGAAGGCGTCGAGATTGTCGGCCGCCGTCTTGTAGGGCAGTTTTCCCTTCGCCTTATCGGGCTGGCCGGCGTTCTCGAGCAGGCGGAGCTGTTCGGCCTGGTAGTTCTTCAGCCATTCGATGCCACGTTCCAGCACGCCGGGGACGAGCGCCAGGTCGTTCTGCCGCGCGATCTGCAGCCCGTGGACGACGTAGGCCGTTGTGTGCGGAGTCGACCGCTCGCCGAAGCCGGAGAACCAGCCCCAGCCGCCGTCTTGCAACTGCATCTCGATCAAGCGTTCGAGGCCCGCCTTCACCATGCGGCGGACTTCTTCCTCGTCGAAGACTGGGTTGTGGTCGAACCGCCGCCAACGGCTGGCGCGCTCGCGATCGTCGCCGATCTCTTGCGCGTTGAGATTCGTCTGCTTATCGCGGATCGACTTCAAATCGACCTGCATGTCGAGGAGGATCTTTTGCGTGACGACGGTCGGCAGGAAGCGGTTGAGCGTCTGCTCCGTGCAGCCGTAGGGGTAGCTCACGAGGTAGGGGAGCGCATCGACCATCGCACCAGCCAAGGTCGGGGAGTAGCGGATCTCGAGCCGGCTGTCGTTGATGCGGCGCTCGCTGGGGACGCGGATCTCGAACGAGCCGGTCTCTTCTTGCGGACGCAGCACGCCGGAGTACGACTCGGTCTTGAGCATACCGTGAACTTCGACGGGGAAGCGCTGCTCGACGGCGTCCGACTCTTCATCGGTGAGGGCCTTCATGCGAATGACCGCCTCGCCTTCCCGGGCGACGCGCACTCGCCAGTCGACGCGTTTCTCGCCTTCGGCGGGGATCTCGACGGTCTGCCGCAGCTCGCCGAGCGGAACGAGGTTTTCTCCTGCGAGCTCGAGCACGACTTCGACCTGCTTGGCCGTTTTCAGGTAGTTGTGGACGTTCGCCGACAGGGTGACTTCGTCTCTCTCGACGAAGAAGCGCGGCGATTGCATGCGGACGATGATGTTCTTCCGCGTGACGGTTTCCGCACTCCCCTGCCCCACGCGCGTGCCGGCCCCCATGGCCCAGGCGCGGATCTGCCAGGTGGTGAGATTCTCGGGCATTTTGAGCGAGACTTTTGCTATTCCCTCTTTGTTCGTTTCGAGGGCACCGACCCAGAGTGCGGTGTCGGCGAATTCCTTGCGAATGGTTGGCTGGACGACGGGCGCGGCCTCTACTCCTTGGCCGGTAACGCCCGACTTCATTCGCATCTCGGCGCGACCATAGGCTGCACCACCGGCACCACGTGCGACCGCACCATCGGCGGCCATCTCGGCCATCGGCGCGGCCGCCGGCACTGGCATGGCATCCATGACCTGTCCATTCACGGCCACGCCGGCCCCTTCCTGTGGTCCTTCGTCGGCCGCCGTCGCGCC
This sequence comes from Pirellulales bacterium, assembly GCA_019636335.1. Taxonomy (NCBI): domain Bacteria; kingdom Pseudomonadati; phylum Planctomycetota; class Planctomycetia; order Pirellulales; species Pirellulales bacterium. Next base: position 194,997 of record JAHBXR010000012.1, on the reverse strand, counting down.
GAAGACCCCCAAGTTCGCCATGCCCGGCTTGTCGGGGAGCGTCAAGTTCCAGCCGCCCCGTTCGAGGCTCGTCTCCGTGCGCGGGTAGTGGCTGCGTTTCCACTTCCAGAAGAACTCGCGGATCTCCGGCACGTTCGAGCCGCCGGAGATGTACTCGACCGCCTTGTCGTAGATGGTGAGCACGGTCGAGCCGACGAACGGCTTGCCTGCGAGATCGGTGAGCGCGATGGTCACCTCGGCCTGCTCGCCCGGCAGATAGGTCTTGGCCGAGGGGGTGACGGCCAGGTTCAACACACGCTTCACGGGGGGCACGGCAATTTCGCGCAGCTCGGTGTGCGCCTTCGCATCGGCGATGGTAACCGCCTCGACGAAGAAGTTCGGCATATCCTTTTGCTCGACGTCGATCTCGACGACCGTACTCTTGCCCTGCAAGCGCACGACGCGCGGCGGCAGGTAGGTGCCATTCACCGGGCGCACGAAGAGTAGCACGGTGCCACCGGCGCGATCGGTGTTCACCATCAGCTTCACCTTGTCGCCCGGGGCGTATTCGCGACGGTCGGGAATGAGCTCGAGGTGCTCGAAGCGGAACCCGGCCCCATCAAAACCTTCGCCCGTGACGGTAAAGAGATAGGCGCCTTCGATGGTGCGTTCTTTCTTGTCGGTGACCGCGAAGGCGAGTCGATACTGCCCGGCCTGCGAGGCGGTGATCTTCAGCGACGCCTCCCCGTCGGCGCTGGTGGGTAGATCCCACTCTTTGACCGGCGTCTCGACGGGCTGATTCTTGTCGTCGTAGGTGATGCGGAGGAGCCGGGCCTTGCCCGTGCCTTCGACTGGCTTTTCGTCGAGAGTCTGCGCCTTGAAGCTCGCCTCGATCGTCTCGCCCACGCGATAGTAGCCGCGATCGACCCAGGCGAAGACCTTGAAGGGCTGCCGCGCGACGAGCACATTGCCCGAGCCGACGATGGTGCGGCGCGATTCGTCGGTGACCTCGGCGGTGATTTCGTACTTATGGTCTTGATCGCCGTGCATGAGCCTGGCCAGCTCGGTGTCGATCTCGATCTCGACCTTGCCATCGGGGCCGATGGCCACGTCGTTCTCGACCACGAGCTCGGGGGGAGGCGAGGGGCGCCCCCACCAGGTGGCGATTGGCCGCGGGCAACCCCAGCGTCGCCAACCGGGATACCACGTGTAATCGTACGCCAGCCAACAGTAACCGCGGCCATAGAGCCAGTCCCAGGGGCAGACCGGATACCACTGCTCGGTGTAGCTCGTGCGCAGCACTTTGTACTTCACGCGCGCGTTCACCACCGGCGAGCCGAAATAGTATTTCGCCTGGACGGTGGCGGTGATCTTGTCGCCCAGCATGACCGGTTCGCTCGGCGCGTCGACGGTCACCTCGAACTCGGGCTTCTTATATTCCTCGACGCGGAAGCTGCTGCCGCCGAGATTCGGAATGAACAACTGGTAGACGCCCAGTCCCGCATCCTCGGGCAGCTCGTATTCGCCGTCGAAGCCACCGTACTGGTCGGCGGTGTATTCGCTTGCGACGATCCTCTCTCCCTGTGGGTTGTGCAGTTCGAACTTGAACTTCTGCCCGGCGAAGGGGGATTCGTCCGGGGCGTCGAACCTGGCCTGCGCGACCCAAAATTTGAAATGCACCTTTTGCTTCGGCCGGTAGACGGGGCGATCGGTGATGACGAAGACCTTGGTCTGGTTGTACTCGACGTCGTGCGCGTGGCCGTGCCAGACGCCCGTGAAGCCGAGATAGGCCAGCCGGCCCGGCTTCGTGCGGGCGATGATGAGCCAGTTGTAGTCTTGCGGCATGCGCTGGTAGTCGATCAGCGCGCCGCCATCCTTGCCGCTGAACTCGGCGAAGTCCTTGGTCAGGGTGCGGAACTGCCGCGGACGGCGATTGCCCTGATGCTCCTGGCGGTAGCCGAAGAACTCGACGTTCGCTTTCTCGATCGGCGCGCCCGAGACGGCGTCTCCCACGTAGAAGTAGGTTCCCTCGGTGGTGGGCTTCTTCACGATGGCCGTATCGGCGATCCAGACCACGATCTTGCTCACGTTGCCGTCGGCCATCTTGGCGGTGACGAGATAGGCGCCGGCTTTGGAGAGAGGCGTGGTCACGGTGACACGACGATCGAAATGGTCGGCGCGCGGCGATAGCTGTTGATTCCACTGCGCGACGCGCGTGCCGAGATACTTCGCCTCGTTCTGCTGCACGATGCGATAGCCGATCTGATCGAGTTGCAGCTTTTGCCAGTCGAGCTGTTGGGGATCGCTCTTGAGGTAGGCCTTCACGTCGGCGAGCAGGGGATCGACGAGAATCTCGTGCGCTTCGAACTCGACCTGCTTGCCATTGCGGAAGCGAAATTCGAGCGAGGCGCCGCGACCGGCCGGCGCGGTCATGGTGCCTTCAAAACGGCCCCAATTGCCGACGATCTGATCGAGCCGATCCTGACGCCAGTTGTTGCCCGTGCCAAAGCGTTTGATCGCCTCGCGCCAATACTCGGCGGCACGGGGATACTGCCGGCGATCTTCGAAGATCTGGGCTAGCGTATCGAGCGAGCTCGAGGCATACCCCCCCTGCTCGACCGCGGCGAGTTGTTGGAACAGGAGGATGTAATTGAATTCCTCGGGTAACTTGAAGCGCTTGACGCCCGTGGCCAGCCGCGCGATCGTCTCGTCTTCGCCCAACGTGTGCAGGGCGTAGGTGCCACTTTCGTCCTGCTTGCCGTCCGCCTCGGCGGCGCGACCGAAGAAGTAGCTGAATTGCTGCAGCGTCTGCACGCCGAATTGCTGATAGAGGAATTGCGCGAAGATCCATTTCGCCTCGTCGCGGCGCGAGGGGGCCAACTCAGCCCCTTCGGCCAAGGCCCAACGCCAGCGCTCGCCGTCGTTCTTTGCCTCGTCGAACGTGCGCGGGCGTCCGTACAGCACGGGCGAACCGTCGGGGGTGACCGGCGCGCCCGTGGCGTTGCCCCCCTGGAACCAGCCCTCTTCAAAGTCGGGGAGCGCCGACAGATCGGTGAGCACCTGCAACCGCCACGATTGCTGATACTCGCGCCCCGTGATCAGCGCCTGCGCGAGCTTGAAGTGCAGATCGCCCAGTTCGCCGTGCTGGGCGTTTGGCTTCGCCGCGGCGATGGCGGCCAGCAGCAGTTGCAACGCGCGCACGCGGTCGCGATCGAACGAGTTCACCCAGCGGCCGCCGCCCCGATGCTGCCCACGCTCGAACTTGCCGGCGATGATGAAACCGTGGTGGTCGGTGTTCTGGTAGATCTCGGCGGCTGCGGCGAGCACGCGCCAGTTTTTGGCGTGGACTTCCACCGCTTGCTCGACAAACTCGTCGAGCTCGTTGATCCGCCCCAGGTTCTGCAGGCACTGGACGGCGACCTGGAGATCTTGAGCCGCTTCGGCCGGTTCGGTCTTGGCGTCGAGCACGCGCTCGCGGAGGCCCTGATAGGCCTCGTTGAAGTTGCCGTCCTGCTGGAGCTTCATCAAATCCTCACGGCTACGAGGTCCCGCCGGTTCGGCCAGCAGTCCCGAGGTCGCCACGATCCCCAGGAACAAACTGCCCAACAGAATGGCGAGCAAGCGATGCTGTGACATGACGCGCGGGGCCTCACGGTAGAGAGTGACCTGACGGTGCCTTCGACGTGTTCCACGATCGAGCCCGGGGCGACCCCACAGGGGGGCGGCGTCGCCGCCAACCGGCGGTGCGCAAGACGGGCCGATCCTTCGACGCTTGCGGTGCGGCAAAAGTTCCGTAAAAAAATAACTTCCTGCGGCGCCTTGGCTTGCCGCGAAAGGGGTGCCTGGCCGCAACTCGGCGGGAGCCCCCCGCCGCCCCTACCGAGCGATCCCCTACATCCCCACCCGACCGCTTTCTACAGCGAGTGGACAAGAGGAGACAACATGGACCCTACCGCCACGCTGTGGATCGATGGCGAACCCCGAAATTCGGCCAGTGGCGGGACGATCGAGCTCATCGAACCGGCCACCGAATCCCCCCTGGTGGCCATTCCCGCTGCCGGCAGGGTGGAAGTCGACGCGGCCCTGACGGGCGCGGCCGCCGCCTTCCGCCGGGCACGTTGGGCCACCGCGCCGCCGCGCGAGCGTGCGGAAACGCTGACTCGGCTGGCTTCGCTCATCCGCGAACACGCCGAGGAGCTGGCACAGCTCGAGGCCCGCAACGTCGGCAAGCCGATCAGCGAGGCCCGCGGCGAGATCATCGCCGGGGCCCGCTGCTTTGAATACTACGCCGGGGGCATCACGCGGTTCGGCGGCGAGACGATTCCCGTCGGTGGCGGCGGCGGCTTCGACTTCACCCTGCGCGTGCCGGTCGGCGTGGTGGCCGCCATCGTCCCTTGGAACTTTCCCTTCTGCATGGCGTGCTGGAAGGTGGCCCCGGCCCTGGCCACCGGCAATGCGGTCGTGCTCAAGCCGGCCAGCCTCACCCCGCTGACGGCCCTGGCCTTGGGACGGCTGGCGAGCGAGGCGGGCTTGCCCCCCGGCATCCTGCAGGTGATCGCCGGACGCGGCAGCGACATCGGCGATTACTTCGTCTCGCATCCGCTGGTGCGGAAGATCGCCTTCACGGGCGAGACCACCACCGGCGCGCGGATCATGAAGCTCGCCGCGGACGATATTAAACGTGTGTCGCTCGAGCTGGGAGGCAAGAGCCCGAACATCGTCTTCGCCGATGCCGATCTCGAAGCGGCCGCCCAATCGAGCCCGATGGCGGTCTTTGGCAACACGGGGCAGGATTGTTGCGCGCGGAGCCGCGTGCTGGTCGAGGAATCGGTCTTCGACCAGTTTGTCGAGGCATTCGTCGCGCAGACGAAGCGGCACATCGTGGGGGATCCGCTCGACGAGAAGACCGAGATCGGACCGATGGTCTCCGCGTCGCAGCGCGAAACGGTCGAGCAATACATCGCCCTGGCGAAACAAGAAGGGGGGCGCATCGTCTGCGGGGGGGATCGCCCACGTGCGAAAGGCTATTACTTGTCGCCGACGGTGGTCACGGGCTTGTCGAACGGCGCGCGGACCTGCCAGGAAGAGATCTTCGGCCCCGTTGTCTGTCTCATTCCGTTCCGCCACGAGCGCGAGGCGGTGGAGTTGGCGAACGACACCCTGTTCGGGCTCTCCGGCTCGTTGTGGACGCGCGACGTCGAGCGAGCGCTGCGTCTGGCGCGTTCGATCGAGTGTGGCGTGCTGAGCGTCAATACGAACAGCAGCGTCTACCAGGAGGCGCCCTTCGGCGGCTTCAAGCGGAGCGGGTTCGGTCGCGACCTCGGCATGGAAGCGCTGCGGCTCTACACTGAAGTCAAGAACGTCTTTATCCGCGTACCAGAAAGCGATCTCGCATGACCGATTCCCGCAGCGGCGCTCATTGGATTCCGGCCTGGTTCAACGCCGACGAGATCGATACGGTCGTCGTCACGTTTCCCGACTCGTATGGCCGCCTGTTGGGCAAGCGTTTCACGCGCAGCCACTTCATGCGGGCCGTGGCCGAAGGGGGGACGCATGCCTGCAACTACTTGCTGACGGTCGACATGGAGATGAACCCGCTGCCGGGTTTCAACCTGGCGAGTTGGGAGCAGGGCTACGGCGACTTTCACGCCACGGTCGATCTGCGCACGCTGCGCCGGGTGCCTTGGGCGCCCGGCTCGGCGCTGGTGCTGTGCGATCTGGAGCGCGACGATCACACGCCGATCGCCGAAGCCCCGCGCCGCGTGCTGCAGAAGCAGATCGAGCGACTCGCGGCGGCCGGCCTGTCGGCGATGGTCGCCTCGGAACTCGAGTTCTACTTGTTTCCCGAGTCGTTCGAGACGGTCACTGCCAAGGGGTTCCGCGGTCTGGAGCGGGGCTGCGATTACCTGATCGACTATCACCTCTTGCAGCCGGCGCGCGACGAGGAGTTCATGCGCCGCGTGCGCAACGAAATGAACGACGCCGGCGTGATCGTCGAAGGGAGCAAGGGAGAATGGGGACGCGGGCAGCACGAGCTGAACCTGCTGTACTGCGAGGCCCTCGAGATGGCCGACCGCCACGTGATCTTCAAGCACGGCACGAAGGAGATCGCCTCGCAACTCGGCAAGTCGGTCACCTTCATGGCCAAGTGGGCCGGCGACGAGGCGGGCAGCAGCTTCCATCTGCACACGAGCATCTGGGACAAGGCCGGCAACCACAATCGCTTCTGGGACGAGAAAGCCAAGGCGCCGAGCGAGTTGTTCCGCCACTTCCTGGGTGGGCTGATGCGCTACGGCCGCGAGCTGGGTTACTTCTTCGCTCCGACCATTAACAGCTATAAGCGCTACCAGGTCGCTTCCTGGGCGCCGACGTCGCTCGTCTGGGCGCACGACAATCGCACCACCGGCTTCCGCGTGATCGGCAGCGGCAACGGCTTGCGAATCGAAAACCGCTCGCCCGGCGCGGATGCGAATCCTTACCTGGCCTTTGCCGCCACGATCGTCGCCGGCCTGGCCGGCGTGCGCGAGAAGATCGACTGCGGCGATCCTTTCACGGGCAACGCCTACGCCGATGCCTCGCTGCCGCGGCTTCCCAGCTCGCTCGACGAGGCGGCCGACCTGCTGGGAGAAAGCAAGCTGGCTCGTACAGAACTCGGCGATGAAGTCGTGGACTTCTACGTCCACACGGCCCGCAGCGAAGCGGCCGCCTATCGGCAGGCGGTGACCGACTGGGAACGCGTGCGTTACTTCGAGCGAATCTAGCCCTAACTCCTCCGATCTGCGTCCATCCGCGGATAAACTCAGATTCTCGATGGATCCGCAGATGAACACAGATTCAAGCAAATCGGACGTGGGTAGCACTGACGAATTTCCGGAGAAAACGGAAGCTCATCTAATACGAAAGTCGGAAGTTCGCCAGTGTCGCGGAGCGACGAGAGGTATTGTGCGAGTGTCGATCGGACCTCTTGTTGCTGCGCAACACCGACGATGCTGCGTCTCGCGCGCGTTGGTGTCTAGAATACCGATTCGCAGCATCGTCGGTGCCGCCCACTCGGCTAGTGCGAGCCCGTCCGCACGACCTGCCCGTAGTAGCCGGCATAGGTTTGGTAGCAGCGCTGCTTGATGGTGGCGCGATCGCGGAGCTCGAGAATATCGAAGAAGCGATCGGCCTCGATCTGCGCGACGTCGTAGCGCGAACGGCCGTCGAGGATCAACTCGGCCATCGTCAGGCCGATGGCTGGGCTTTGCACGATGCCGTGTCCGCAGAAGCCCGTGCAGTGGAAGAGCCCCTGGATCTCGGCGTCGGCTCCGCACATCGGCTGACCGTCGGGCGTGAAGGTCATGATGCCGGTGGTGATCGTCATCGGGGTGCGTTCGTTGATGAACGGAAAGCGCCGGCTGGCGGCGTCGACCAGCAAGGCAACGTTGTATTGATCGCGTGCGGCGCGCATCTGCGACATATCGAAGTCGGGACCCAGCGCCTCGATGTCGTATTCGACCGGCTCATCTTCGTACATGCCGACGAGCAGGCCTCCCGCCTCGGGTCGCGAATAGATGCGATTCTCGCGATCGCGGACCGCGGGGCTTGTGCGCGAGACCGGCGTCTCGTCGCGCGGCGCCGTCGTCAGGTAGTAATGGCCGATCGCCGCGGTGGGCAGCCGGCTCTCGGCGCGCTCGGCCACGAGATAGGACCACGGCCCCGTCGCGTTGAGCACGATGGGCGCGGAGTATTCCTTGCCTGCCGCGCGCACGCCGCGCACGCGTCCCCCTGCGACGTGGACCTTCTCGACCGGCGCCTGGGTGATGAACGTGGCACCGGCGCCGCGGGCCACCTTGACGTAGGCCGCCAGTAGTTCGGCCGGTTGCAGGTGGCCATCCGTAGGACAGAGGCAGGCGTCGAGCAGGTCGTCGGTCCGCATGTAGGGCAACAGGCGGGCTACCTCGCGGTTGTCGACGTGCTCGACGGCCAGTCCCACTTCCTTCGCCAGGGCGACGTGATCGCGGATCTCTCCCGCGCGATCGGGCGTATTCGCCACGCGGAGCGAGCCGGTCTCGACGAAGATTTCCACTTCGGCCCGGCGTTCGAGATCTTTGACGATCTCGACACCATCGCGCAGCATCTGCGTGGCCACTTTGGTCGAGCGGAGTTGACCGAGCAACCCAGCGGCACGGCCCGTCGAGCCGGCGCCAAGCATTTGCCGCTCGAGGACGAGGACCTTCTGGCCACGCAGTGCCAGTTGCATGGCGGTGCTCGCGCCCGCGACTCCTCCGCCGATAATGATTACGTCGGCCGTTTGTTCGACGCTCGTCATGCCACACCAACCGAATGAGAAATACTTATGCTGTCAGAAGCAATGGTGTACGCCACCCAGCTCGCACTTGTGACCGCGCGATAACCAGGGGTAAGATACTGGAGAGCCGCGCAGCGCACCACGTCGCATGCTTCTTAACCCCGACGGATCGAGCGGATGCACAGTCAACTTGTGGTATTGGGGGGCGGACCTGGTGGATATGCGGCCGCCTTCATGGCCGCCGATCTCGGCATGCAGGTAACGCTGGTCGAGGCAGACCAGCGCCTTGGCGGCACCTGTCTGCTGCGGGGCTGTATCCCCTCGAAGGCGCTGCTGCACGTGGCGCGCGTCGTCAGCGAAACGCGCGAGATAGAAGAATGGGGTGTCGGCTTCGACAAGCCCTCGATCGATCTCGATCGGCTGCGAGCGCGCAAGGATAAAGTGATCGACACGGCCTCCGGCGGGTTGAGCCAACTGGCCAAACAGCGCAAGGTGCGCATCGTGCGTGCTCGGGGGACCTTCGAGAACTCGACCACCTTGCGTCTGGCCGGGGGTGATCCCGGTGCTCGCGACGGCGATCGACTGACGTTCGACCACTGCATTCTTGCCGTTGGGTCGAGCCCCACGATCTTTCCGGCCTTCGATCTGAAGACCGATCGGGTGATGGATTCGACGGGCGCCCTCGAGCTGCGCGACATTCCCGAATCGTTGCTCGTGGTGGGGGGTGGCTACATCGGGCTCGAAATGGGCACGGTGTACGCCGAACTGGGCGCCAAGGTCACCGTCGTCGAATTGACCGACGGCCTGCTGCCGGGGGCGGATCGGGATCTCGTCCGCCCGCTGCACGCGCGACTCGAGAAGATCTTCGAAGCGATCCATCTCAAGACGAAAGTGTCCGCGCTACGCGATCGTGGCAACAAGATCGAGGCCGAGCTCGAAGGGCCCGAGGGGCCGGAGACCAAACGTTTCAGCCGCGTGCTGGTCGCCGTCGGGCGGCGCCCCAACAGTGCGGGGCTTGGTCTCGAGAACACGCGGGTCAAGCTCGACCAACGGGGTTTCGTCCTGGTGGATGAAAAGCTGCGGACGGCCGATCCGCACATCCTGGCCATCGGCGATGTCGCCGGCGAGCCGATGCTCGCGCATAAGGCGTCGCACGAAGGGAAGGTGGCAGTCGAGGCCCTGCACGGCGAACCGGCCGCCTTCGAGCCGGCGGCGATCCCGGCGGTCGTCTTCACCGATCCCGAATTGGCCTGGACCGGTCTGACCGAAGAACAGGCCAAGGCGGCCGGTCGCAGCATCGAAGTCGCGCGGTACCCCTGGGGGGCGAGCGGACGAGCCCAGGCCTTGGGTCGCACCGATGGGCTGACCAAGATCGTCTTCGACCCGGAGAGCGAGGCGATCCTCGGCGTGGGGATTGTCGGCGCCGGGGCGGGCGAGTTGATCGCCGAAGCGACGTTGGCCATTGAAATGGGGGCCACGGCGCGCGATCTCGCCGAGACGATCCACGCCCATCCCACGCTCAGCGAGACGCTGGCCTTCTCCAGTGAGGTACATTTGGGGTACGCGACGGAAATCTATCGACCGAAGCGCAGCGTCAAGAAAGAAACGCCGAGCGAGGCTGGTCAAACCGCCGAGCCGGAATCACAAGCCCCCGCGACGCCGGTAGAGGCGTAGCCACAGGACTTTACGGATCGCCGCCAAACGGGAATAATTCGACCAGACGCCACTCAGGCCATGGCGTCTGCCAGGTTCGTCAGGAACGACGGACACACTCAGGCGGACATCCCGACGCAGTTACTTTTTGACCGGCGGGGTACTCCGGCCGGTCTCGTCGTTTCTGCCGCGTCCGCGCATCGAACGACGAGTGTTGCAGCAACAATCACACTCGCGTGACGGGCTCGATCGGCTTTCCAGAAGCCGGATCGTGCTGCGCCACCCGAGAGGAGGCTATCGCATGGCCATCGACACGGTCCAACACTCGGATGACGTCGATCCCGAAGAAACCGCCGAATGGCTGGAATCGCTCCAGTACACGCTCGAGAGCAAGGGCCCGGATCGAGTGAGCTATCTGCTCGCCACGCTGGCAGACGTGGCGCATCAGGAGGGGGTCGAGCTCCCCTTTACGGCCAACACGCCCTACACCAACACGATCCCGGCCGACAAACAGCCGATCTATCCCGGCAATCGCGAGATCGAGCGCCGTATCAAGAGCATCCTGCGCTGGAATGCCATGGCGATGGTGGTTCGCGCGAATCGCGAATCCCCCGGCATCGGCGGGCACATCTCGACCTATGCCTCGGCCGCGACGCTGCTCGAAGTGGGCTTCAACCACTTCTTCCGCGGCAAGAGCGAGGATTACTCGGGGGATCAGATCTACTTTCAGGGACACGCTTCGCCGGGGATCTACGCGCGGGCTTTTCTCGAAGGTCGCCTGACCGAAGAGCAACTGGCCAACTTCCGCCGCGAGCTGGCGCCCGGGGGGGGGCTGTCCTCCTACCCACACCCCTGGTTGATGCCCGGCTTCTGGGAATTCCCCACGGTGTCGATGGGGCTGGGGCCACTGTTTGCGATCTACCAGGCGCGTTTTAACCGCTATCTGACCGATCGGGGCATCAAGGACACGTCGAACTCGCACGTGTGGGCCTTCATCGGCGACGGCGAGACCGACGAACCGGAGACGCTGGGAGCGATCACGCTCGCCTCGCGCGAGAAGCTCGACAACCTGATCTTCGTCATCAACTGCAACCTGCAGCGGCTCGACGGCCCGGTGCGTGGCAACGGCAAGATCATCCAGGAACTCGAGGCCATGTTCCGCGGGGCGGGCTGGAACGTGATCAAGGTGATCTGGGGGGACGACTGGGACCCCATCCTCGAAAAGGACAAGGACGGCGCGCTCGTGCGGCGCATGGGCGAGGTCGTCGACGGCGTCTATCAGAAGTACACGGTCAGCTCGGGCCAATACATTCGCGAGCACTTCTTCGGCGCCGATCCCGAGTTGCTCGAGATGGTCAAGCACCTCTCGGACGAGAAGATCAAGCGGATGCGCCGCGGCGGCCACGACCCCGAGAAGGTCTACGCGGCGTACAAGGCGGCCGTCGAAAGCAACGGCAAGCCCACGGTGATCTTGGCCAAGACGGTCAAGGGCTATGGCCTGGGCGAAGCGGGCGAAGGCCGCAACGTCACGCACCAGCAGAAGAAGCTGAACGAAGAAGAGCTGCGCGAATTCCGCACGCGGTTCGGGATTCCGATCTCGGACGAAGACGTGGCGAAAACCCCCTTCTATCGGCCCCCCGACAAGAGTGCCGAGATGAAGTACCTGCAAGAGCACCGCACGAAGCTGGGGGGCTATGTGCCCGGCCGGCCGATGGTGCCGCTGCCCATGCACGTGCCGGCGCTCTCCGACTACACGGAAATGACCGAGAGCAGTGGCGAGCGCGAAGTCTCGACCACGATGGCCTTCGTGCGCATGTTCGCCAAGTTGTTGCGCGATCCGCAGCTCGGCCGCTACATCGTGCCGATCGTGCCGGACGAGTCGCGCACGTTCGGCATGGAGTCGCTCTTCCGCCAGTGCGGCATCTACTCGCACGTGGGGCAACTCTACGAGCCGGTCGATTCAGAAAGCCTGCTCTACTACCGCGAGGCCAAAGACGGGCAGATCCTCGAAGAAGGGATCACCGAGGCGGGCTCGATGTCGTCGTTCGTGGCGGCGGGAACCGCCTACGCCACGCACGGCGTGAACATGATCCCGTTCTTCATCTATTACTCGATGTTCGGCTTCCAGCGCGTGGGGGACCAGATCTGGGCCGCCGGCGATGCCCGCGCCAAGGGCTTCCTCCTGGGGGCGACCGCCGGCCGTACGACGCTCGCCGGCGAAGGGCTCCAACATCAGGACGGCCACAGCCATCTCATCGCCATCGGCTACCCGAACGTGCGTGCCTACGATCCGGCCTTTGCCTATGAGACGGCCGTAATCATCCTCTCCGGCCTGCGGCAGATGTACCACGAGGGGCAGGACACGATCTTCTACGTCACGCTCTACAACGAGAACTACCAGATGCCCGCCATGCCCGAGGGGGTGGTCGAAGGAATCGAAAAGGGAATGTATAAGCTCTCGACGAAGATCGTGGGCCAAGGCCGGCCCCAGGTGCAGTTGCTCGCCAGCGGTCCGATCGTTCGCGAGGCGTTGCGGGCGCAGCAGATCCTGGCCGAGCGTTTCGACATTTCGAGCGTCGTGTGGAGCGTGACCAGTTGGAAAGAGCTGCGTCGCGAAGGTCTCGCCGTGCAGCGTTGGAACATGCTGCATCCGACGGAAGAGGCGCGCACGTCGTATATTGAAGACCTGCTCCAAAACGAGCGAGGCCCCTTCATTGCCGCCTCGGATCACGTGCAGGCGGTGGGAGATTTGATTCGTCCCTGGATTCCCGGCGATTACTACGTGCTGGGAACCGGCGGCTTCGGCCGTAGCGATTCGCGCCAGGCGCTGCGTCGCTTCTTCGAGGTCGATGCCGAGAGCATTACCGTCGCGGCGCTGTCGCGACTCGTGCAAGAGGGCAAGGTCGAACGCGAGACTGTCGCGCGGGCCTTGCGCGATCTGGGCCTCGAGTCGGAGAAGTCCGACCCGCTGGCCGTTCAATACACCTTTGAGCCGCCCCATCCGGCCTGATCGGCCGAGCGAGGTTTTTTCCGCATGGCGATCGACTTCAAGCTGCCCGAACTTGGCGAGAACATCCACTCTGGCGATGTGGTGAGCGTCTTGGTCTCCGTAGGAGACGAGATCCAAAGCGATCAACCGGTCCTCGAGATCGAAACCGACAAGGCGGTGGTCGAGGTCCCCTGCCCGCACAGCGGTCGCGTGACGGCGATCCATGTGAAGAAGGGAGACACGATTCCGATCGGCGGCAAGATCATCACGCTCGACGGTGGCGGGGGTGATGGTAGTGGTGGGGCCGCGGCGGCAAAGGCGCCCGAACCGGCCGCCAAGCCAGCCCCTGCGAAAGCGGCGCCAGCCCCGGCCGAGCCCGCACCGGCGCCCGCTGCGAAGCAGGCGTCTCCCCCCCCCACGACGGCCAAACCGGCACGCGCGCCCGCAGCGTCGGCTCGCGCAGCGGCTGCGGCAACACTCGCTCCTAGCAACGGTGGTGGCGCCGCTCCGGCGGCCCCCTCCACGCGGCGACTGGCACGCGAGTTGGGGGTCGACCTGACGGGCGTTCCGGGCACTGGTCCCGGCGGCCGGATCACGCGTGACGATGTGATGGCGGCCGTTCGCTCGCACGGCGCTGCCCCTGCGTCGGCCAGCGCGGGCGCTTCTTCAGAAGGGGCCGAACCCGAAGGTGAACGGGACTCGTACGGACCCGTGCGGCGCGAGCCGATGACCAAGATCCGTCGCACCATCGCGGCGAACATGGCCAAATCGGCCAGCACGATCCCGCACGTCACGAACTTCGACCAGGCGGACGTGACGGAGCTCGAGCGTATCCGCCAGGGGAGCAAGGACTCGTTGGCCGAGGTGAATATCAAGCTCACGCCGCTGGCCTTCGTCGCCCGGGCGGTGGCGCTGGCCCTGCGATCGCACCCGGTGATCAATGCCTCGATCGACATGGAGGCCGAGCAGCTCACATTCAAGGAATACGTGAACCTGGGCATCGCCGTCGACACCGAACGAGGGCTGGTCGTACCGGTGATTCGCGGGGCGGACAAACTCTCGATTCCTGAACTGGCCGAAGAACTGGGCATCGTCGCCGAAAAGGCTCGCACCACGACCTTCACGATTGACGATCTGCGCGGCGGCACGTTCACGATCAGCAATTTGGGGGCGGTGGGGGGCATGTACTCGACGCCGATCATCAATCACCCCGAAGTGGCCGTGCTGCTGGTCGGACGTTCGAAGCAGATGCCGGTCGTGATCGACGGCGATCTGGAAGTGCGACTGATCATGCCGCTGAGCCTGTCGTACGATCATCGCCTGGTCGATGGCGCCGCGGCGGCTCGCTTCCTGAACGACGTCATTGCGCTGCTCGAGAATCCGGGGCGTCTGCTCTTTGCCGTCTGACACGCGCGCGGCAAGTTGTCCACGGCAGATTGATCGTTCGCGCGCGAATTTGCTTGACCTGCGCCACCGGTCTGCGAAAATCTTGCCGCGCTGCAGTGGCTTGCCTGCGCCGGTTTGTTGGCCCGTTCGTGGCATTCTCCGGTCAGGCCTGGTTCGCATTTCGTCGCTGCCGCGCTGACGGGGGAATTCGGCGTCTCTGGGCGGGTATTCAATCCGCCTGTTACGCCACGTTGGCAGCCACATCGACTACGCGAGGGAGCACCGCATGTACGTCACGCAGACTCTGAAACGCGCCATGTTGCTCTTCGGCAAGGAAACCGCCGTGCGCAACGGCGATCTGACGCTCGACTACCGTCAGTTCGGCGAGCGCATTCAGCGGTTTGCCGGGGCGCTGCGCAGCCTGGGCGTTGGACACGACGACAAGGTGGCGATCCTCTCGCTCAACAGCCATCGCTATCTGGAGGCGATCTTCGCCACGATGTGGGCCGATGGGATCATCGTACCCCTCAATATTCGTCTTGCCCCTCCGGAGCTGATCCACCAGATCAACGAGGCCGAGGTTCGCGTGCTCATCGTCGACCAGACGTTCTCGATGATGCTGCCCGCCTTCGAAGGCAAGCTGCATACCGTGCGGCAGATCATCTTCTCGGGCGAGACGCCTCCCCCCGATGGCCTGCTCGACTTCGAGCAACTGGTCGCCAGGTCGCAGCCGATCGAGGACGCGCGCCGCGGAGGAGACCAGGTCGCCGGCATCTTCTACACCGGCGGCACGACGGGGCGTGCCAAGGGGGTGATGCTCTCGCACGACAACATCATGGCCAACGCCGAGAACACGCTGATGGTGAACTCGTCTCGCCATCACGACGTCTACCTGCACTCGGCGCCGATGTTCCACCTGGCCGATCTCTCGGGCACGTTTGCCGTCACGCTCGTGGGCGCGACGCACGCTTTTATTCCCTTCTTCGAGCCGCTGGCCGTACTGCAGGCCATCGAGCGTTTCCGCGCGTCGCTCGTGTTGATGATTCCCACGATGCTCAATATGGTGCTGAATCACCCGCGGTTCCATGAGTTCGACCTGACGAGCATCCGTGCGATCTCGTATGGCGCCGCGCCGATCCCGCTGGCACTGCTGCAGAAGGCGCTCAAGGAACTGCCGTGCGACTTTATTCAGGGCTACGGCATGACGGAACTATCGCCGCTTTGCGCCATGTTGCCCCCCGAGGCGCACCGGCTCGACGGTTCGCCCGAGATGGAAAAGCGTCTCCGCGCGGCGGGCATCCCCATCTTCACGGCCGAAGTGGCGATCATGGACGAGAACGATCAGGAGGTACCGCGCGGCACGGTGGGAGAGATCTGTGCCCGTGGTCCGATGGTGATGAAGGGCTACTGGAAGCAACCGGAGGAAACGGCCAAGGCGCTGCGCAACGGCTGGATGCACACGGGGGACGCCGGCTATATGGACGAAGACGGTTATATCTTCCTCGTCGATCGCACGAAGGACATGATCGTGACCGGTGGCGAGAATGTCTATTCGGTCGAGGTCGAGGCGGCGCTGTACGAGCATCCGGCGGTGCTCGAAGCGGCCGTGATCGGCATTCCGGATGAACAGTGGGGCGAAGCGGTCCACGCGATCATCTTTCTCAAGCCGGGCAAGCACGCCAGCGAGGAAGAGCTCGTCCACCATTGCCACGGGCTGATCGCCAACTACAAATGCCCGAAGAGCGTGGCCGTCGTCGACCAGGAGCTACCGAAGAGCGGCGCCGGCAAGATCCTGAAGCGCGATCTCCGCCAACCGTATTGGGAAGGGCAGGAGCGGATGATTCATTAAAAGGAGTTTGGTGAACCTTGCGCCACAGCATGGTCATTCTCGACGACGAACCGGATCGAATCGAGGCGATGTTGGATGCGCTCCGGGGCGTATTTCCCAAGCTTTCGCCGATCGTTTTTGACAACGCGCCAGAGATGGTTGACTGGCTGCACGATGGCTTGGAAACGGTGACGTTGATTTGCCTCGATCACGACCTTGGTCCAAACCGAAGAAGGGGTGAGCTCCTTTTCGATCCTGGAATTGGCCGCGATGTGGCCGACTTTTTGGCAAGACAAACGCCAACCTGTCCCGTGCTAATCCACACGACGAACCACATCGCCGCTCCGGGCATGCTTCGCGTGTTGCAGGAATCCGGCTGGCAAACCTCACAGGTAACACCCTACGGCGACCTGGAGTGGATCGGTGAGGTTTGGGTGGCCGAAGTGCGACGCATCTTGTCGATGAAATAATGCGAGCCCCCCCGGGGTGTTGCCCCGGGCTATGTTGTCTCGCCCCTGTGGGGCTTTCGTTTGCTCGTCTGAAAATGCCCCTCAAAACCAGCCAGGAGTGGGTCGCCCCCTATTTCGCTCTGGGGGGACTTTTCTTGAAGAAGAGCCGCCGTCGGGCGAGGTACTTGGTGAACAGAAGAAAGTGTTCTCCATGCCCGGCGTTTGCCCGGTTGGGGAGCAGCCGTATTCTGCCTACCGGCCACGAACCACTTGGCCCCTCGTTTCTCGCTTTGCAGGGGGATTTTCGGCCGCCTATAATCGGGATTAGTCAGGTCGTGGGGGACGGAGATTTCGCGTGGGGAAACCAAGCCGCAGGTGATTCGCGCGCCGGCAGCGTTTGCCGCGCCGTGGATCGCCCCTTGCCGCCGTACACTCGTGCGGCGGCAACCGCCAGACCCGCTGCCCCGTTCTACTCAAGGAGTGTCGCTCGATGTGGATTCCCAAATGGGTCCGTGACCGCAAGAAGGGGGTCGATTCCCCCGTCCCCACGCAGGTCGTCTCGAACGAGGAATTCATCCCTCGTCCGCAAACGAAGCAGCAGAAGCAGGTCGAGTACCTGATCAACACCCTGGGGGCCGAAAAGGCGAAGCGGCTCGGCATGGAGCGCCGCGACTTCATGGCCAGCGGCATGGGCATGGCCACCTGCTTCCTCGCCAGCAACATGGTCTTCGGCAACAACTGGAACGTGACCGAAGAAGAGACCCTGGAGCCCGGCGCCTACGAAGACAAGTTCCCCAAAAGCGAATACTTCGTCATCGACGTGCAGGCGCACTTCACGAATGGTCTCGCCATCGGGTTCCGCAACCACGAGTTCGTCCGGAACATGGGCTTCAAGCTCGACGAGAGCCCGGCGGCCTATGCCTTTCCGAACTTCGTCAAAGAGATGTACTTCGACAGCGAAACGGCCATGCTTGTCATCTCGGGCGTGCCGGGTCGCGAGCGCTCGGTCGATCGCAAGGGGAATCCCATCACCGAGGTGACCAAGCGTGGCGGCGGCGTGCTGCCGAGTTGGCTCATGTCGCGGCGCAAGAAAGACATCAACGAGATGGCCGGTTCGCAGCGTGCCCTGTGCCAGGGCAACTGCGCGCCGAACCACTACTGGGACAAGGCCACCAACTCGCAAGACAAGCAGGCGCTCTTCGAGCAGATGGAGCGCGAAGTCAAGGAATACGGCATCGATAGCTGGAAGTGGTACTGCCACACCGACCCGGGCAACTCGGGCAACGGCTTCCAGATGGACGACGAAAAGATCGCCTATCCCTTCTACGAGAAGTCGCGCGAGCTGGGCATGAAGCTCTTCAGCGTCCACAAGGGCTTCTCCTATCAGTCGAAGACGCTGGGCCACTTGGCTAATCCGAAGGACGTGGAGAAAGCGGCGCTCGACAACCCCGACTTCAAGTTCATCGTCTACCACTCGGCGATGCAGCACGTGCCGAACGAGCCCGACTTCGGCACCAGCCTGAATCTCGAGACCGGCGATTTCGCCTGGCACGACGTGCTGATGAAGATCAAGGAGCGCAATCCCCAGATGGACAACGTCTATCCGGAAATCGGCTCTTCCTACGGCACGTTGGCCATCTACAACCCGGTGATGTGCCAGCACCTGATCGGCAAGAACATCAAGAACTACGGCGCGGATCACGTGATCTGGGGGACCGACTGCCTGTGGTGGGGCTCGCCGCAGTGGGTCATCGACTCGTTCAAGCGGTTCCAGATCACCGACGAATTGTGCGAGAAGTTCGGCTACGCCAAGGTCACGAAGGAAGACAAGGCGAAGATCTTCGGCCTTAATGCGGCGAAGATCTATGGCGTGGATGTCGAGGCCAAGCGCAACGTGATTCCGAAGGACGAACTGTCGAAGCTGAAGATCGCCTACCACGACGCCGGCTGCCAGCGCGACAATGCCGCCTACGGCTGGGTTCGCGACGACGTCACGGCGTAGCCGCACGCTCGGTTTTAACCTCGGGTGGCACGGATGATTTTCCGCCGTCGACGCCCTGCTGGGTGCGGACACTAGCCGGAAAATCATCCGTGTCGCGCAGCGACAAGAGGACTGTTGTGCGTCCCCATTTGGGCGATCGCGAAGCAGACTTCTGGTTGCCGCGCAACACCGACGATTCTGCGACTTTACGCGAGCAGGTTCGAGGACGACCACTCCGCAGAATCGTCGGTGCTATCCCCTCGACCAAGCTAACTGCCCCTAAAGGCCTTCCACGATGCCGGCGACCTGGCTGCGGCGCTTCGTCTTTGCCTGCCAGCTTGCGCTCCTCGTGGCGACCGTCGTGGTGTTCTGCACGCGCTCGAGCGTGAAGCTGGCCCACGCCGATCCGCCGGCGAACGAGGCGGCGTCTCCCTCGAAGGAGCTCGATCCGGCCGCCTGGGGGAGCGACCACGTCGGCCAGGAGCTGCCCGAGTACATCGAAGGGGGGGAGTGCCTGTTCTGCCACCGCGACGACGTCGGACATAGCTGGGCCAAGAACGCGCACAACCGCACGATCCGCGATGCCGAGCCTGGCAGCCCGGAGATGGCCCCCCTCGTGGCCAACGAAGCCACGCGCGCGCTGGCCGAGGAGGTGAAGCTCGTGATGGGAGATCGCCGCGCGGCGCGCTATCTCAAGCCGGGCGAGGCCTATGGTCACGCCGACCTGCTCAGCGTGGGGGCGCATGCCGGGCGCGCGGGGGGACGTTTTCGTCTCGCGCACGGTGAAAATCCGCACTGGGATAGCGAGCAGTTCAACGTGCGCTGCGCCGGCTGTCATACGACGGCCGTCGATCCCGCGGATCAATCGTTTGCCACGGTGTCGCTCGATTGTTTCGCCTGCCACGGCGATGCCCCGGTCGAGCACGCCAACGACGCGACGTTGATGCCCCTGGCGAAGAAGCGTAAGGATTCACCGCAGGTGGTGACCTCACTCTGCGGCAGTTGTCACATTCGTTTCGGCAAGTCGCGGGCGAGCGGCCTTCCTTTCCCCACGAACTTCGTCGCGGGCGACAATCTCTTCCGCGACTTCGAGTTCGACTGGCGCCTGGCCGACGACGAGCAGATCAATCCGTCGGACCGCCACGTGCTGGCGAATGTGCGCGACGTGGCACTCTACGGCCGCGAGGACATGACCTGCCTGTCGTGCCACGACGTTCACACGGGCTCGTCGAAGCGGCACCGCGAGCTGCCCCGACAGGAGTCTTGCGCGGTCTGCCACGACCCGGCCGAGCCCCTGACCAGGCACAAGCAGTACGAAGTTCACAGCGAGCGTTGCGAGTATTGAATGGGCCGGTTTTCTTGACTCGCGTCTCGGCTCGAATCAGACTGCAACTCGATTAGGGTGCGACCGAGCGAGCCGTGTGATTCGTGTGCGGCGGCGTGCCGATCGAGTTCCGTTGTTCGAAGCGTTTGAAGGTCGAGGTATGCGTTTGAATCTCCGCTTCTTGTTGGCCGCCACCTGGTGTATCGGGGCGTGCGGTGCCCTGCCCGCCTGGGGGGCGCGGCCGTCTGAATCTCCCAAGGTGGCGCAATCCCCCGCCGAGACGGGGAAGGATTTCGACCTGCAAGGTGAATATACGGGGCTGATCTCGGGGGGCTGGCGGCGCGAACCGGTCGGGCTGCAGGTGATGTCGCTCGGCGGTGGAGAATTCGCCGCGGTCGAATACCCCGGCGGTCTTCCCGGCGCCGGCTGGGACGGACAAGAGCGGCTCTCGGCACAAGGCAAGGGCGGCACCTCGTCGGCCATTCTCGCGGGGGACCGGCGCAAGGTGGCGCTGGTCAACGGGGAGTTGTGGCTGCGGGACGGCGACGGAATCTTGCGCGGGCTGTTGAAGAAGTCCGTGCGTTCGAGCCCCACGCTGGGTCTCGCCCCGCCCCCAGGAGCCACGATGCTCTTCAACGGCGCGCCGAGCCCTTACCTCAAGAACGAGCGTATCACGCCCGACGGACTGTTGATGGAGGGGGCCATTACCGAGTTGCCCTATCAGGACTTCTTCCTGCACGTCGAGTTCCGCTTGCCTTACATGCCCGAGGCGCGCGGGCAGGGGCGCGCCAACAGCGGCATCTACATTCAGGAGCGTTACGAGGTGCAGATCCTCGATTCGTTCGGGCTGGAAGGTCTGGCGAACGAGTGTGGCGGCTTGTACAAGACGCGCGAGCCCGATCTGAACATGTGCCTGCCTCCGCTAACCTGGCAGACGTACGAGATCAGCTTCCGCGCTGCGCGGTTCGACGACGAGGGCAAGAAGACCGAGAACGCGCGGATCACGGTCGTCCATAACGGCGTGCCGGTGCAAAACAACGTCGAGATCCCGAACAAGACGGGCGCCGGCCGACCCGAGGGTCCAGAGCCGCGTCCCATCAAGTTTCAGGATCACAGCAATCCGGTTCGTTTCCGCAACGTCTGGATCGTCGATCGGAGCGCGTCGCGGAGGGGCGTGCCGGCGACCGCGGTCTCGACGCGCATGACGCCCCCGGAGGAGATCTACTTTGCGCCAGGCGCCTCTTCGGGTGCGGGAGTTTCGCAGGAATTCCTCTGCCCACCGCTGCGTTGCCGATAGAGGAGCAACAGGCTCCCGAGCATGAGCAGGGTGCCCGACAGGGCGGCCAGTTGTACTCCCCGAGCAAAGCTGTTGGGCTCGTAGCGGAAGATCAGTTGGTGCTGTCCGGCGCTCACTTCGACGCCGCGGAGTGCATAATCGGCCAAGAGAATCGGTCGTTCATCGCCATCAAGGTACGCGCGCCAGCCGGGGTACCACCAGTCGGCCAGCACGACCAGTCCCGGCGTTTGCATGTCGAGCGACAATTCGATCTCGTCCGATTGCTCGCGTACGAGGTGCGCTTCGCCCCGGGCGTCGGTTGCCGCGAGATGGGTTTTTTCGCGGACAAAAGCGATGTCGCGAGGTTTGAAATCGACACGCCGCATGAGCGTCAGCGTCTCGTTCTGATCCGCGATGCTGGCGACGCGCCGGGGCACGAAGGCGCGTGGCAAGGCGTTGGGCATCTCGACCAGCGTGAAGTCCTCGGGGTTCTGTCCGCGAACGGTCGCCGGACCCCGATACGTCTGACTGCGAAACACGAGGTAGCGCACGCCGAGCAAGTCGTGAATCGGCGATTCGAGCGGCGCCATGTGATGCAGCGTGCTCGCCGGGGGAAACTCGAGCTTCTTCCGCCAGGGCAACTCGAATTCGTCGGACAAAACCAACTCCACGAGGGAGCGTGGGTCCACCCCATCGTAGCCGCGAATCTGCCGCAGGCCGTACATCTGATTTAACATAGGCGGCAGACAGTCCTGACCGCAGATTCGTCCTGGCGGCCGTTGTGCCAGGTCGGCAAGAAAGGGAACCTCGGGGTAGTAGAGCTTCGGATCGCACTGCGCATTGAGGCCGTGCGCATTCCATGCCATCTCGCCCACAAGCAGCATCGGCAGCACATAGATCAAGGCGGCGCGCGTTTGCGGACGTACTCGCAGCAAGAACCACGCACCGGCCAACAATAGGCCGAGCGTCGCCGCCACCAGGTGCGTTTGCACGAACCAGGCAGGCGCAGGAAACAAACCGAGGACGACCGCTCCCGATTGGACGAACACGGCCTCCGGGGGCCAGATCGCACGCGCCAGGCACCAGCCCGTCAACGCCAGCGAGGCGATGGGAGGAACGATCATCCATCTCCGCCACGCGAATCGGCGGCGCGCGAGCGTATCGATCCCCATTACCCCCAGCGCGAGCAGGGCGAACGCGGTCACGAACATGAATCGGTTGAAGGTGAGCAATCGCAATAGCGGCAAGTGCGCGAGCAGCGCGAAGCCTGGGATTCCCAATGTCCAGGCGGCGCCAACGAGAGCCACGATGAACCAGAAAGCTGCCTCGCCGCGACGCCGACCAGCGGCAGCCAAGGGAGCAAGAAAAAAGGCGACCGTCATGCCCGCGTAACCGGCCGCGGCACTCTCCTGAAGAAAGCCGGGCAGCAGGTAGACTTCGTTCTGCCGACCGGTGCCGTAAAAGTAAGGAATCACCATCTGGGGCAACGAGACGATTCCCAGCGCGGGACGCTCATCGCGTTTGGCCTCGCGCTGAGCCATGCGATAGCTATGATCGATGTATTCGAGGGTGGGTAGAATCTGCGGCGCGGCGAGCAGTATGCCGAGCAACCAGCCCGCGGCAAGCGCGGCCCCCCTGCCCGCGACGGCTTGCCAGGCGTGCTGTCGGACGAAGATCGCCGCCAAACGCCAGACGGCGAAGAGGCCGCTTGCCAACAGCACGAGCGCACCGTCGGCCAGATGCCCCGAGAGGAGCACGAATGCCGTAAAAACTGCCAGCGCGAGCCCCCCGACATCACTTGGCCGGCGCACGGTCCACTGCACGGCGAGCAGCATCCAAGGCAACCACGTCACGACGCAACTGCTGCCGAACACGGCCCATTGCACCAGATAGCCCGTCAGCGGGAAGCACCACGCGCCGATCGCCGCCGGCCAGAAGCGCACGCGCAGCGACTGTCGAAAGAACAGGTACGCACCACAGCCAGCAACCAGCGCGCGAGCGAAGTGGGTCCAGGCCACGGTGACGGGACTGGGAAAGAGGTAGTCCAGTAACCGATACGGTGAAAAGACGGCCGAGATGTTATTGGCGATGAACGGCGCGCCGGCAAAGTTGTCGGGGTCCCACAATGGCAGCCTTCCGGCGCGCACCTCGCGCGCCGCGCGCACGCGGAACACCTCGTCCACCAATACGAGATCCGCGTACGACGGATCGACCGAATTCAGGTCGACATCAGCCGAAATGCCGGGCAAATAAGTCGGCAGGAGGTCGAGCGGCAGAAAGATCGTGCGTCCCAGCAGGGACGAACCATAGAGCAGGAACTGGATCGCCATGATCCCACCCAACACGCCGATCGCGCGTGCGACTCGCCGAGAGGGCTGCATAAGCAAGGTTCGCTGGTGAAACGGGCTCGAGGCGAACGAAGATCGACCGTCTCCGCCGCCGCATGACGTCCAAACCGCCAGCATATGCTGGACGGCCTCTCGATCCAACGTCGGAGCCGCTACGCCAGGCACCGCGAGCAGGCAACGCCGGCAGCTTAGTCCGGCGGAGTGAGCACAACCGGCACGCCCGTCGTAATCGATCGCCTGGCCGCCTCGCACATCGCCACGGCCCAGGTTGCGTCGCTGGCCGAAACAGGCAGGCCATAGCCGTCGCGCACGGCGCCCGCCACGGCAAAGATCATCTCGCGCAGCTCGAGCATCTCGCCGCTGGGACGATCGAGCGGGATCTCCTCGATCTTCGCGCCATCGTAGAGCCGGAGCGATTCCTTGGGCGAACGCGTACGGTCGATCGCGCCGCTCCAGGTGGCCACGAGGGCGCCGCGCGTGCCGGTGATCCGCACCGATTGCTGATGCTCGAAGCCGCTCGTCGTGTGCGAAATGACGGCCTGCGCCCCGCGCGGAAAATCGAGCTGGGCCGTGAAATTGTATTCCAGCCCAGCCTGCTCCGGTTCGCGCGAGTTGGAACGGGCAAAGATCGCCTCGGGTTCTCCCACGGGCGAGAAGTACCAGCGGACCAGATCGAAGAGATGGATCGGCCCTTCGAGCAGCCAGTTTCCTACCCATGTGGGGTCATATCGCCAGGAGTCGACTCCCTCGCGATAGGGCATTCTCCACAGTTCGAGCCACGCGGCGCGGGGCTCGCCGATCCCGCCGTTTTCGATGAGCAACTTGATGCGCCCCCACAACGGCGAAAGCCGCATCGTGTGGGCCACGGCGATTAAACGCCCCCGGCGAGTCGCCAATTGCTGTAGCTCCAGGCATTGCTCGACCGTGATCGCCAGCGGCTTTTCGACCAGCACGTGCTTGTCCGACTCGAGTACCAGTTGCGCCGCGGGATAATGCAGGGCGTTGGGCACGACGATGTCGACGACCTCGAGATCGTCGCGTCCGACGAGCTCGAGCAGATCGTCGTGGACGTCGACGTCGGGATAGTTGGCCCGGGCCTGCTCGACCGACTCGGCCGATCGGGCGGCGATGGCCTGCAGCTTTGCCCCGCGCGTCGAGGCGATGGCGGAAGCATGGTGGCTCCCCCAACCGCCATATCCGATCAAACCGAATCGAATGTCCATCGCAAGCATCCCTCTTCGGGGGGCGAATCGTGCGTTTCAGACGTCGGGCCATCGCCAACGATACCGTGGTGGGAAAGCCCGGTCCACGATTCCTTTACGGCGCGTCGACAGCGCCGCGCAGGTCAACTAAACTGAAGACTTCGCAGGCCCTGGCCGGGGGAACCCGGGGCTTCGTGCGGCGGCAGCGACGCGGCCGTGGCCACCCAAGGGAACCAGCCCGGACGGGTCTCGTCCGCGACAGCCAATCTCGAACGTCGGACACCTCTTGAAGGGCTCGGTAGCCAAAATACCTGTCGCGTTTTCTGCGCGATCTACCCGCCTGAAGCATCCATAGCCGGGAACGCAGCGCCCTCGAACGGCAGCGAGACTGCCAGGGCGATCTGGAGCGAGCAACTTATGTCGACGAGTCGTCAGCAGCTTTTCTCGACCGCGTCGGTGCTGTTTTTTCTATCGGGCAGCACGGGTCTGGCGTACGAGGTGATCTGGTTCCGCCGCTTCTCGCACGTGTGGGGCAGCTCGACGCTGGCCATGGCCTCGGTCGTGGCTTCCTTCCTGCTGGGACTGGGCCTGGGGGCCTATCTGTGGGGGCGTCGCGCGGATCGACTGAATGCTCCGCTGCGTTGGTACGGCATCTGCGAGCTCGCCATCGGCGTGCTGGCGGGGGCCATCCCCTTCGTCATGCCCTGGCTGTCCGATCTGTCGGCCTCGCTGTATCCATCGCTGAACGGTCAGCCGGTCGTCCATTTCCTGGTGCAGTTTGGCCTGACTTTTCTGACCATCGGCCCCGTTTGCGTGCTGATGGGGGGAACCTTGCCGCTGCTGGTGCGCGAATTCACCGCGCGCGATGGTAGCCTCACCGAAGCGACCGGCTGGCTATATGCGATCAATACGTTTGGCGCAGCAACCGGCTGCTACGTTACTGGGTTCCACCTGCTGCCCACGCTGGGCCTTTACTGGACGAACAACGCGGCGGCGATTTTGAACCTGGCCATTGGCGTCGTGGCCGTGATGGCCGCCAAGTCGACGGTGGCCGCCGTCCAAGGCGAAGCGCCCGTGGAACAGAGTCCGGAAGTAGCGGCGGCTGGCGCGCCAGCGGCCGTTCCTTGGCGGACGCGTGGCGTATACCTGGCGGCACTGCTCACGGGCGCCTCGGCCTTGATCCTGCAAATGGCCTGGTCGCGACAACTCTCGCTGGTCGTGGGTGGCTCGACCTATGCGTTCTCGGCCACCGTGTTCGTCGTGTTGCTCGGCATCGCCTGCGGCAGCCTGATCTATCACGTCTACCTGCGCACGCGCGAGCAACACACCCTGCGGGCCTACACATGGGTCATCCTGCTGATCGCCATCTCGACCGCGATCGGCATGCAAAATATCCCGCCGCTGTGCAGCCTGGCGGGCGACATGCGCGGCTGGCGCGACAATCAATTGTCGAACGCGCTGTTCTGCGCTGGTACGAGCGCGTTGGTGGAGTTTCTGCCGGCGCTCGGCATGGGCATTTTGTTTCCCCTGCTCGTCCAATTGACCCACCGCAGCGCGAACGAGGCGGGCAAAACGGTGGGCAATGTTTACTTTTGGAACACGGTGGGGTCGATCCTCGGCGCCACGCTCACCAGTGCGGTGCTCGTGCCCTGGCTGGGTTCCTATGGAACAGCGACCTTGGCCGTGGCGATGTACTTTCTGGCGCTGGTGGTGGTCGTGCCGGCCCCCAGCAAGAAGACGGCCATGGCGTGGCTCGGCGGTGCGGTCGCGGCAGCTCTATCGCTCGGCATCGCGAGCCTCGAACCCGATCCGCGGTCGACGAATCTGGGCATGTTTTTGTACGGTCCGGAAGCCGGCAAGGCGATGGACAACTCTGACATTTTGCTTTATCGCGAAGGCCCGGCGGCCAACGTGCTGGTGCTTGGCCAGGGAGAACACCGCACGCTGCGCGTCAACGGCAAAGTCGACGCGAGCAACTCGCTCGACATGCAGACCCAGGCCGGATCGGCCTACGTTCCGCGCATCTTTCAGCCGCACGCCAAGGAGGTGCTGGTAATCGGCTTCGGCAGCGGAACCACGCCCGGCGCGAGCCTGCTCTTTCCCGAGACGCGGGTCACGTGCGTCGAGATCGAGCCTGCGGTCTACGAGGCCTCGGAATTCTTCGGCGATGTGAATCATCGCCCGCACGAATCGGACCGCTTTGAAATGGTCATTGGGGACGGGCGCACCTACGTGCAGGGGACCGACAAGAAGTTCGATTTGATCATCTCCGAACCTTCGAATCCCTGGATGGCGGGGGTCTCGGCCTTATTTACCTCGGAGTATTTCCGCGCTGCTCGCGAACGTCTCAACAAAGGTGGGGTACTCGCGCAGTGGATGCAAACGTATCACTTCACGATCGAGGAATACGCCCTTGTGGTGCGAACGTTGCGTAGCGTATTTCCACACGTGGGGGTCGTCACATTGTCGGGGGGGGCCGACACGGTGCTGCTCGCCTCGGATCGGCCGCTGATTCCCACGGCCGAGGAAGTCGGGATCGTGCAAGCGCAGGTCGAAGAGATCCCGGCGATCAAGAACGACCTGAAAAAGTATTTTCACACGACGAACCTGAGCGAGATCCTGCTTTCCACCTACCGGCTGAGCACCGTCGAGCTGAACCTGCTGACGAAACAATCGGGGAGCGACGCCCTGAACACGGATTTGAATCTGCGGCTCGAATTCGACGCGCCTCTCCGGCTATTCAGCCCGGCGCAGTCGCAAGACGACATGGCTCAGCCGCAGATTGCCCGGGCCATGAGCCCGGGCTGGCTCGATCGGCTCTCGCGCGAGCTGGGACGCGATCCGAAGGAAACCACTTTTCTGGTGGACACGGGCAAGTACATAGAATCGATGAATCAGACCGATCAAGCGATGAAATTCTATGAATTGGCCCTACGTCGGGATCCGTCGGCCGAGACGCCCCGTCTGCAGTTGGCCGCCGCCGCCTTTAAGCGTAACGAACCGGAGAAGGCCGCGCGGATCCTCGCCGATCTGCTGCGACAGCATCCGGCGAACACCGATGCGTTGTACTTGCTCGGTCAGATCTTCGAGCGGCAACGCAAATACTCTGATGCCGTAAAGCTTTATCGGCGGGCACTCGAGATCGTCCCGGAATCGGATGCCATCGGCAACAATCTCGCGTGGCTGCTGGCCACGTGTGGCGACGAAAGTGTCCGCGACGGCGAAGAAGCGGTTCGCGTGGCGCAGCCGATTTGCGAGCGCGACGGGTACAAGAAGTTCGAGTTCGTCGATACACTAGCAGCGGCCTGTGCCGAAGCGGGCAATTTTGCCGAAGCGGTCCGCCTGGCAGAGGATGCCCAAGAATCCGCGGTCGAAGCGAACAACGCGCAGATGGCCGAGCAAATCGGTTCGCGTTTGCGGCTGTACGAAGCGGGCCAGCCTTACCACGAGGGTTAAGGGCTGACCCGCCGCAGTCGTGGCCGCGGACGGCAGTAGGAGACCCGCCGTGGCCGAGTGGTACCGTGCTGATACCGCGCAGGTGATCCGAGATCTGCGCACCGACCCGGAGCGAGGGCTCACGTCCGACGAAGCGGCGCGACGTCTGGCCGAAACGGGTCCCAATGAACTGGTCGAGTCGGGGGGGCGGGGCCCCTGGCGAATTCTGCTCGAACAGTTTCGTGGTCCGATGATTCTGTTGTTGGTGGCCGCGGCCATCGTCTCGCTGGTGCTTGGCGAGTGGATCGACTCGGTCGCCATACTGACGATCATCCTGCTCAACGCGGCCCTGGGCTTCTTCCAGGATTATCGCGCCGAGCAGGCCATGGCCGCCCTCAAGCAAATGGCGGTTCCCACGGTTAAAGTGCGCCGCGATGGCTCGACGCGCGAAGTCTCGTCGCGTGAGATCGTGCCCGGCGATCTGATCCTGCTCGAAGCAGGGAACATCGTGTCGGCCGACGCGCGCCTGATCCACTCGGCGAGCGTGCGGGCACAAGAGGCCGCCCTGACCGGTGAATCGGAACCGGTCGAGAAGGAAGTCGAGGCGATCGACCGAGATGATCTTTCTCTGGGCGACCGCGTGAACATGGTCTACATGGGCACGGCGATCACGTACGGCCACGGGCGCGCGGTCGTCACCGAGACGGGCATGCGGACCGAACTGGGACACATCGCCCGGATGCTGCAATCGGTCGAACAAGAGTCGACGCCCCTCGAGCGTCATCTCGCCCAATTGGGGCGCGGCCTGGCGGTGGCGGCAATCGGCATCGTTGTGGCGTTCTTCGTGTTGGGGTTGCTGCGCGGCGAGGAATGGAAGGTGATGTTCCTCACGGCAATGAGCCTGGCGGTGGCGGCCGTCCCCGAGGGCCTGCCCGCCGTCGCGACCGTGACGCTGGCCATTGGCGCGCGGCGCATGCTGCGGCGCAAGGCACTGATTCGCAAGCTGCCTGCCGTCGAGACGCTCGGTTCGGTCACCGTCATCTGCTCGGACAAGACCGGCACGCTCACGGAAAACCGCATGACGGTCACGGCGATCGAAGTGGCCGGGCAACCATTCAGCCTGACGCCGAATTCCACGGGCAACGAGGTGACGGCGTCCGCGTCCATCGCGGAGGAAATCGCCAGGCGGCCGCTCGCCGCCTTGCTGTTGGCCGCGGGGGCCTTGTGCAACGACGCGGAGCTCGAAATCGAATCCGAGGACCAGGGAAAACAGACGGGCAACGCTACGAAAGCGGGTCCGCGCGTTGTGGGTGAGCCGACCGAAACGGCGCTCGTGGTAGCCGCGGCAAAGGCCGGACTCCCCAAACCCCGCCTCGAACGACAAATGCCACGCGTGGCCGAAGCTCCTTTCGATTCGACGCGCAAACGCATGTCGACGGCGCACCGTCTCGAGCAGACAGACGGCGCCTCGCAAGATCTGGCCGTGGCGGCGCTGGCAGATGCGATCGTGCAACTGGGGACGAACGGAGACGCCCAATTCCTGATTTGCGCCAAAGGGGCCATCGATAGCCTGTCGAAAGTCTCGTCGCGGATTGTACTCGAATCGGGAATCGCGCCGTTCGACGAACGGGCACGCAACGTGCTGGGCAAATCGCACGACGAACTGGCCGCGCGGGGCATGCGCGTGCTGGCCATCGCCTGCCGCACGAGCATCGAAGAGCCGGACGATCATGAAGAGAATCTGGAACGCGATCTCACGCTGCTGGGGCTCGTCGCCATCATCGACCCGCCTCGTGCCGAGGCCGCCACGGCGGTCACGCGCTGCCGCGAGGCGGGCATTCGTCCCATGATGATCACGGGGGACCACCGGCTCACGGCGCTCGAGATCGCCCGCCAACTCGGCATCTCGGTCGACGATCGGGTGGCCACGGGCGAAACGCTGGCGCGGGCGACCCCCGAAGAACTCGATAAGATCGTGGCCACGACCTCGGTCTTTGCCCGCGTGTCACCGGAGCACAAGCTGCGGATCGTCGAGTCGTTGCAGCGTCAGGGTCACATCGTGGCCATGACCGGCGATGGCGTGAACGATGCGCCCGCCTTGAAGCGCGCCAATATCGGGGTGGCGATGGGCATCACCGGCACCGACGTGTCGAAAGAAGCGGCCGACATGGTACTGCTGGACGACAACTTTGCCTCGATCGTGCGGGCGGTCGAGCAAGGCCGGATCATCTACGACAACATCCGCAAGTTCATCAAGTACCTGCTGGCGAGCAACGTGGGGGAGATCGTGGTCATGGCGGCCGCCCCGGTAGTGGGAATGCCACTGCCACTGCTGCCGCTGCAAATCTTGTGGGTCAACCTGGTGACCGATGGCCTGCCCGGTCTGGCGTTGGCGGTGGAAAAGGCCGAGAGCGATACGATGCGCCGTCCGCCCCACTCGCCGACGGAGAGTTTCTTTGCCCGCGGCCTGGGGCGCGACATTCTCTGGATCGGGGTGGTGCTGGGCATCATTACGCTGGCGGCAGCATACTACTACTGGGATCCCGCCCATCCAGAGGACCATCGCTGGCAGACGATCGCCTTCACCGTGCTGACGTTTTCCCAGATGGGGAACGTCCTGGCGCTGCGCTCGGCGCACGATTCGATCTGGCGGATCGGCCCCTTTTCGAACCGTCCCTTGCTGGCGGCCGTCGCTTGCACCATCCTGTTGCACACGATGATCGTCTACGTGCCGTGGTTCCAGCAGATCTTCAAGACCACGGCGCTCGGTCTGCCGGAGTTTATCTTTTGCGGCGTCGTCAGCTCGGCGGTGTTCGTGCTCGTCGAGATCGCCAAATGGATCTCCCGGAAGTGGCAACCATGATGTGGGACAATATCGCGCAGTTTCGCCGCAAGCTGGACGCGGGGCAGTTCTGCATCGGGCCGGGGATTTCGTTCAGCGACCCCGCGGCGAGCGAGGCACTCGTCGGCATGGCCGATTTCCTCTGGCTCGATCTCGAGCACACTCCCCTCTCGCTCGAATCACTGCAGGCCCATATCCTTGCCACCCGCGGGAGCGGCGTGCCGGGGTTGGTGCGCGTGCCGACGAGCGACGTCGGCCTGATCAAGCGCGTCCTCGACACGGGGGCCGAGGGAATCATCGTGCCGCAAGTGCGCTCGGCCGCCGAGGTGCAGGCGATCGCCGACCACTGCCGCTATGCCCCGCTCGGCCAGCGCGGCTTCGGACCGAGACGCTCGATCGGCTACGGCCGGCAATCCGTTGCCGACTTCCTGGCGGCCTCGAACCAGCATCTGTTCGTCGCGGTGCAGATCGAGCACGTGGCGGCGTACGACGATCTCGACGCGATCCTTCAGGTTGAAGGAATCGACTCGATCGTTGTTGGACCGTACGACCTCTCCTCCTCGTTTGGCGTGCCGGGCGAGATCGAACACCCCCAGGTGGCCGGCGCCATCCATTCCATCGTCGAGCGGAGCCGCCGGGCGGGACGCTACGTTGGCCTGGGCATGTTCCCCGACGTCGAACAGGCCGTTGCCGCTCAGCGTCTCGGCGTGCAATGGGTGCAATGCGGCACCGACTGGGGCTACGTCGCCAGCTTTGCAGACCAGCTCTATGGCGATATTCGGCAGCGGCTGGCGCGGTCCAGCTAGCGTGCGGCCTTGCTAGCTCCTCTTTCATCCTACGGCGTTCCCTCGCCGCAGAAGCCTCTCAGACTGCCCGTATTGGCCCAGCGCCAAGGGGCGATAGGCAAGGCGAGCATCTCGGCACCCTCGGGATCGTCGCCGCAGGGATCTGCCAAGATGCCGAGCTACAGTCTCTACCCAAACCGCCTGGCTTGGGCAGGCAGATCGACCAGAATTATCATCAGGCATGGCTCAAGCCGCAAAACCGTCAAAACCGATAGGCCATTAAGGAGCCACGGTATGGCTCCGCGCCAACCCGACGAACGGGAGGCCGTATTGTTCCTCGTTGAGTTCCGACCCGCTCTCGGCGGGAGGAGCTCCGTGACATTGCTGGCCCACATCCATGCTTGCGCCGCGTCGCGCCGGGTTGATCCTCTTCTACTTGCTAGCCACCGCGACGGTGGCGTTCGCCCAAGCACCCCCGCCGAGCGAGTTGCAGGCGATTCTGCGCCGACTCGACGAGCAAGAGGCTGAATTGCGCCGTTTGCGCGAAAAAGTGGCGGCGCACGAAGATGGTCTGAGGCGACTACCGCCGACGCAAGGCCCTGCCGTTCTTCCGGCCTCGGCCACGACGCCGATCGTCTTACCTGCGCAGCCCGCGGTGAGACAACAGCCAGGGCCTCCCGAGCCCGGCTCTCCCCAAGCCGATCTGCCCGACGGCGATTTGAACTCGGGGGGCTGGACGGGGCATTTGCCCCCATCGGCGATTGCGAACCCCTCCCCCGCGGAGCAGGATCTGCCCGACGGCGACTTGAAGTCGGGGGGGTGGCTCGACATGTCGAACGACAAGTGGAACGTCAAGCTTGGCGGCCACGTGCAGACCGACTTGATCAGTTGGCCTTACAAAGATCCCGATATCACGAGTCCCCTGGCCAAGAACTATTTCGAGTTTCGCCGCCTGCGATTGGTAGCCGAAGGCACCGGCTACGGCGTCTACGATTTTCGCCTGCAACTGACTCTGGAACCAGAAACCGTCAACGATGTGACGGGCGTGACCTATCCCGCGGTGAAGGACGCCTACTTCACCATCAACGAAACTCCGCTGGGGCGCTTCCGCATCGGCAACTTCTTCGTCCCCTTCAGCCTCGAGCAGGTGACGAACGACACGAACACCGTGTTTCTGGAACGGTCGATCCCCACGCAGGGCGTCTTTGCGGCCGATCGCGAGCCAGGGATCGCCATGTACGATTGCACCGCCGACCAGAATATCACCTGGTGCTCGGGCATCTTTATCGACAACATCAGCGACGCCGTGCAGGAACGCATCGACAATAACATGGGATTTCGCCTCTCGGGGCGCGTCACCTGGCTCCCTTATTACGACGAGCCCTCGAAGGGGCGGTATATGTTCTTCACGGGGGCGGGCATCCTGTACACCGACGACCACGACGATCGGATTCGCTTTCGCGCTCGACCGCAGATTCACGAAGGCCCCTTCCTGATCGACAGCGGCGTCTTCGACGGCCAGTATTACACGACCGGCAACGTGGAGTTCGCGACCGTATGGGGGCCCTTCTGCGTGCAGAGCGAGATGTTTCTGTGCAATGTCGACCGCAACGATGCGGGCTCGGCGCACGTCTACGGTGCTTATGCCTACGCGACCTACTGCCTGACGGGCGAAAACCGCAACTTCGAACGGTTCGGTCAGCACGGCGCGCAGTTCGGCCGCTTTGTGCCCTACAACAACGTCTTTTGGATGCCGGGCGGGTGCAGTTGGGGCGCCTGGGAAGTCAAGGGGCGCTGGTCGTTGTTGAGTCTCACGGGACTCGACGACGGCCAGTACAACGACTTCACCGTCGGCTTCAACTGGTACTGGAGCGATCGCGTGCGCATGCTCTTCGACTGGATCCACCCGATCACCACGGCACAAACGGTCTATGGCGCGACTGACTCTGACATCATCGGGATGCGATTCGACTGGAACTGGTAAGGCGAGCCGCGTGCCAGCCGCGGGGCGGCCGTACGACTCGACCACCGCGGCCACAAAGCCGCGCGCTATGCGGAAGGATTTCGTCATGCGATCTGCAGCGTTCAACGTTCTCTTGCTCGTCTGCTGGCTGGCCGTGCTCTGCCCCGCGACAACGACGGCGGCGGGCGATTGCTGCGCCCATTGCGGCTGCCGCGATGGATGCCAGAAGGTGTGCCGCCTGGTCTGCGAGGAGAAAACGATCGAGATCACCTGCTGGGGCTACAAGTGCGAAGACTTCTGCGTGCCCGGCCCTAGCTGTCCCCAGTGCAAGTTCCGCGAAGAGGTGTGCGGCGAATGCGATGCCGACGCCCAGAAGGCGGGGGTCACCCCCATGCGCAAGACCTTCGCCTGGTGGAGTTGGGATCCGAACCCCTGTGGCACGATCTACACGAAGAAGAAGCTGATGAAGAAGATCGTGAAAAAGAAGGTCCCCAGCTACAAGTGGGTCGTCGAGGATCTCTGTCCGCCTTGCGAGGCGAAGGCCCCGGTGGCCCACGCGCCGGCCGGCGGCAAGCTGCCCCAGGTTCCTGTCTCCGACGCCAAAATCAAAGTTGGATCCCAGCTACTCGCCGATGATACCGCGGAGTACCCGACGAACGTCGCGGCGGAGCCCAGCATCCTGCAGGGCACGTTGCGTCAGTAGTAGATCTGGAATCTCGTCCAGAAGAGATCGCTCTCCCTCTGCACGCCGCCGGGTCGATAGGGAATCGGCTGCGCGAAGTGCGCGTGTTGCCAGTCGAAGTAGATCTTCGTGAACTTGTTCAAATACCAGTTCAGGCCTGCATCGATCGTCTGTACCCGGTTCGTCCACTCGTTTCCATCGGCCAGGCCGCCCGAAAAAATCTCGTCGCCCACGACGAACTCGTCGTAGCGAGCCTGGAGTTCGAACGCGCCGTGGCCACACCGACCGGGCCGCAGATCGAACGGCTCGATCGGATCGATGAAGCTGCGTCGGGTGATCTGCTCGCCGGTGAGAAAGTAGCTCGCCTGCACGTGGTAGCCGTGGGTCGGCACTTCGATGCTGGGCGCGCCCCCCAGGGCATAGCTGTTGTAGCCCCAGTCGTACGCGCCCATGAAGGTCAGGCTTCGGTAGAAGTACGCCGTGTGCAGTTCCGCCAGGTTGCGCGGACCGCGTTCGACGACCCCGGAATTCAACTCCAGAAACGAAGGGGCGGCCTGAACGGCTCCTTCGCTCTCCGTCGCGTTCAGCGAGGTGCGAAAATCGACCGGTCGGGGCGCCTGGTTCTGCAAACCATAGGTCATCGAGCCGCCGATATTCCAATACTGCAGAGCGGGCAGACACTCCGAGTCCGCGAAGGGGCGCCAGTTGAGATAGGCCAGTAGATCCTTCGAGGCGTTGTAATCGAAGTACTGGTTGCGCGGACCGTTGGCCAGCGCGACCGCATATTCCGCGCGGTTGCCGCCCAATTCGCCATGCAGCATCACGCCCCAGTTGCGGTTATAGCCGTAATTGATGGCGAACACCGAACGCTCGGGCGTCGGCAGGAACTGGTTGCTGAGTGTGTACCAGTCGTAGGTGAACGGGACACGAAAACGGCCCACGCGAAACTGGAATCGCTCGTCGTAATTGAAATTGAAATACGCATCCAGCAGGTCGAGATTTCCCAACCCCTTGTTGATCGACACGCTGTACTCGATCGGCGCTGTCAGGCTGCCATTGAAGTAGAGACGCATGCGCGAGATGTAGAACCCGTACTGGTTGACCGGGTCGGAGTGCGCTTGTTCGTAGGCGCGCAGATCGAGTTGCGTTTCGTTGTGGATCACCAGGTCGTATTCGCCGTCGCTGGTCGTCCACTTGAATCCCTCGCCAAAGGACGAATCGGTCGTTGTTTCGCCGGGTGGCGGCTCGGGCTCATCGCCACGAATGTCGTCGGGTTGATCCTGGAATGTGCGCAAGAGACGTTGATGCTGGGCGCGTGTCGCTTCTACTTCGTCGGATAGCTCCTCGAGGCGCTGCGAAAGAAGGTGATTCTCTGCGAGGACCGAGGAATGTTGCGTGGCCATTCTGGCATGTCCAGCTTCCAACTCTTCGAGACGCTGTTCGAGGGATTTCTCGGGTCCAGAAATGACCGCCGGCGCCGAGACCTGGGTTACCGGTGGCAAGCGTCTCTGTCCGAGCGCCGTCGACGTGCTCGCCAACAAGCAAAACGTCGCCAACAGGAAGAGGGCCGCGGTCTCTTCGCCGGCGCGGTGGCAACGAGTTGTCGCTCGACGGTCTCGCAACATGATGGGAACGGACTACCTGAAGAAACCGGCTGCAATCGTGGCGCGCCATTCTCTCGTTCGCGAGCCTGCTGCGCTCGAGGATCGACGGCACCGCGGCGGCACGCGTCACCCTTATCGGGCCAGTAAAGTCGCCGTGGACAGCCGGATGAGCAACCTTACGAAGATTTTAAGTAGTGGCCCTTTCCCAAGCATCCCAGGCCGGCGCAGAGCGCCATGCCACGCGTTCGGCAGCGAAACATGCTGTCGACCGCGTCGACAAGCCGCGCGGAGCATGATTCAATGAAGCACGCTTTTTGGTAGCAAGAGCACCGCAGGCGAACGGGAGAGCCAAGCGATGATGATCGGACATGTCGCCATGATCGGCCGCATGGCGGTGGCAACCTGCCTGGGAGGCGTGATCGGTTGGGAACGCGAGCGGCAGGGTCGCCCCGCCGGCTTACGAACGCATTTGCTGGTATCGATCGCGTCGGCCACCTTCATGCTGGTCTCCACGCAGTTTGTCTATTTCCAGCAGTACGCTCCGGGCGATCTCGTCGAGGTCGACGCCTCGCGCATCGCCGCGAGCGTCGTCAGCGGCATCGGTTTCCTGGGGGCCGGCGCCATCCTGCGGAGCGGCGTCGGCATTCAAGGCCTCACGACCGCGGCCAGTCTTTGGCTGGTTGCCGCGATCGGACTCGCGTCGGGGGGGGGTATGTACGTCGAGGCGATCATCGCCACGGCCATTTCGCTCTTCTGCCTGGTTGTGCTGCGCCGCGTCGAAGGGCGTAAAGGCCGGCTGGTGGTTCGCCGAATCTCGCTGACGGTCAGCGACAGCGAAGTCAGCACGGCCGATGTGCTGGCGCGATTGCGCGCCGTGGGGGCCGAAGTGGCGGCCGTCGATTACGACCGCCGGCTCAAGGCCAAGAAAACCAGCGTACTGGTCGATGTCCGCTTGAAAAGCGATGCGGAACTGGAGCAACTCGTGCAATTGCTCGAAGCGATTCCCGGCACCACCCGCATCAAGCTGCAGCGACCGATCTAGGCTCGTCGGGCGCATTCGTGACAGAAAACGCCATCATCAGCGTGAGAAACAGCATTCGGCCTCGAGCGATTATGTTCGCATTTCCGTGCTGGAAGCATTAAAAGTCCATGGCCAGTCGCGTGCCGAACGCCTGGATGTCGCCGTTGCTAAAGCCGCTGGCCGAGTCGCGGAACGTGTAATCGTAGTTCCATTGCAGCTTGGCATTGGGATTGAGGAACCAGTTCAATCCCCAGGTCATGCTGTGCAGCATGCCTCCCTGGATGCCCATGCTGTTGAGATCGAGAAACGAGTAGCGGGCTCCGATCTGCCACGCGCCGCGGCCACACAAGCAACGGCCGCAGCCCGGCACGAGAAAGAAGTTTTCGTGCGGTACGACGCGCTCGAACACGCCGGTATGCCGGTTATAGGACTCGTGCTCGCCGGTCAGGAACCAGAAGGCCTGCACGTAGGTGCCTTGAAAGTACGCGGTGCCTCGCTCGACGGGCGCCGCTTGCGGCCACTGTGCGTCGTGAATCCAGGTGCCGATGTATTCGGCCTGCAGGGTGAGCGAGCCCCAGACCGCCGCCACTTCACCACCGACGATCTGCTGCTCGTCGCCGTACATGATGCCCGTGTCGGCGAGGATGGCGTTCAAGGGGCCCGGCGGACCGTTTCGCACGTTGCCGCGGCTGCGGAAGCGCTGTTGCTGGTTGTCGAGATCGCGTTGGCTGGCCGCACCGCCGATATGGACCAGGTAACGGCCCTCCCCCTCGTAGACGGGCAGCATCGTGACGCGCCCTTCCGCGTTGTATTCTCCACCCCCCACTGCAAAGCCAAAGGGATTCTGCACGTTCTTGAAGACGCCGACCGCCCAGGTCATGCGTTCATCCTCGGTCCAATGAAAGGTGGAGATGCCCGGCGAAAAGCCGTTGTTGAAGGCGCCGGTAAAGGCGTCGAAGTTGAACGACCGTTCGAGAAACGGCAGAAACCGGCTGCTCGTCAGGTGCTCCATGCTGAGCGGATCCTTGTGATTGCCGATACGCACGTTGCCGATCACGGGCAGGTGCTTGATGGTCAGCCACAAATCGGTCATCGCGGGAATCGGCGCCACGGTGTTCGGCGCCGGCGGGACGAGCGGGTCCGCGTTGAACTGGTTGATAAAGTCATACTCGGCCGCGAACTCGAAGACTTCCCACATGGTGCCATCGACGCGCAAGCGACCGCGGCGGAAGTTGACCGAGTCGGGAATGTTTCCGATGCCCCCCAGTCCGCTTTCGACCAGCGTGTCCGTTTCGAAGAAAGCGGCATCGACCTGCGTACGACCGCCGACATGGACGCGAAAATCCTTGTTAGGCGTTTCGAATTCCAGGCCGTGGTTCCAGCGTCCCTTGAAGTTCAAATCGCTGCCTACGACCTTGCCCTCGCCGGGAGTCGCCTCGAGTGCCTCGGCGGCCGAAGTGGGCGCCAGCGATTCGCTGGCCGCCGCCTGAGCCACTTCGTCGCTGTGCGTCGCGAGGTACTCGCGCACGATCTCCTCGATTTCGGCGCGCGAAAGCTCCTTGCTGGCTGACGTGGCTGCCACCGAATTCGATGTCGCGGTCTGCACCGGCGCATGGGCCGACGCTTGCTGCACGCTCGACGGAGCGTAGGTCGGAATCGGCACGACAGCCGAAGGAGCGACCGTGGCAGTCGCCGCGGGCACGGGGGGCAAGGGACGCACTTCTGCCGCCGGCGCGAGTGGTCGGGCAATCGTCGTTAGAGGCGGTAACACCGCCGGAGGAGGCATCTGCTGTGCAGGGCTCGATCTGCTGTTACCCTGCTGTCGCTCCTCGGCGAAAACATCCGAGCCCAGCAGAATTGCCAGCAAGCCAATGAAATGGCGGAGTGTAGCCACTCGAAGCGGTGAAGGCATCGCGTGCATGGAGACTTGGCGCAAGGATCAACGGTATGGCGGCGGATGCCCCTCTACGGTGACCCTTTATCGGCCGCACAACCGGCAAACTTTTCGCAAAGACGCCAATCTACCATGACAGTGCCGCACGGTTGCTAGCACTGCCGGCGTGGAGCGAGCGTCGAGAGATGCCCGTGCTAACAGCCTGGGGAAGAATGCCTTCGTGGCATTCTTCCCCCCTCGCCAGGTTCGCAGCAAAGCTGCTCAAGGCTCGCAAAATCACGACTGATGTCACGATTTTGGGATCGCATCGTGCGATCCGCACAGGCCGAGGAATACTTCCCCGGCCTGCCAAGCAACTCAGGCGAATTCGAGCACGATGCCTCCTAGCACGCGTTCGAGCCCCCCCGTGCTCTCGACGAGCAGTGCTCCATCTTCTGCGACGCCGCGGCAGCGGCCGCGAATCTGTCGACCGCCGATGTCGATGGCCACGGTGCGCCCGGAAAGGAGACAGCGGCGCGACCAGCCCGCGAAAAGCACGGCGTCGTTCGCCGCCAGGTGGGCCAAGGCCTCGTGAAACCTCTGCACCAGCGTGAGGAGAAAGGCCGTCATGTCGGTCGAGGTACCGCACACGTCGGCCAGCGAGATGGCACGCGCGCGAACGTCCTCGGGAGCGCCGGCCAACGAGTTGTTCACGTTCACGCCGATGCCGACGACCACACGCTGCGGCTCTCCCTTGCTCGCGGCTGGCACCTCGACCAGCACGCCGCACACCTTGCGGCCGGCCAGATAGACGTCGTTCGGCCATTTGAGCTGGCCTTCGGCCGTGGGGACGAACTCTTCGATCGCCTCGGCAACCGCTAGCGCCGCGCAATGCGAGATGCGCGGCCAACGCTCGCTCGAAATGCCCGCGGCGTCGGGCGAGATGACGAGCGAGAAGGTCAGTGCTCCGCCATCGGCCCACCAACGGTTCGTTCCGCGGCCGCGGCCGGCGGTTTGACGTTCGGCCAGCACGAGCGCCGGCGTCTCGAGCGCCGACTCGGCCAGGAGCGCGATCGCCAGATTGTTCGTCGAATCGATCTCTTCGCGGAATTCGAGCTGCCGCAACAGGCCCGAGGCTCGAATTCTGTCGAGATCGAACATCGGCGTGCGTTACTCGAAGCGGACCAGCAGATCGCCCGTCTCGACGTGGGTGCCGGCCTGTACCAGCACTTCGGCGATCTGGCCAGCGCGTTCCGCGTAGATGGTGGTTTCCATCTTCATCGCCTCGAGCGAGAGCAGCTTCTGCCCCTGGGCCACTTCGTCTCCCGGCTGCACGGCCACGACAAAGATCAGTCCCGGCATTGGTGCTCCCACGTGCAGCGGATTTTGTGCGTCGGCCTTGGGGCGTTTTTCGATACTGGATTCGAGCGCGCGATCGGTCACCGTCACACTGCGCGGTTGGCCATTCATGTCGAAGAAGACCGTGCGGCGGCCATCCTCGTGCGGATCGCCCACGGCCGAGAACTTCGCGATCAGCGTCTTGCCTGGCTCGAGCTCGATCGCTACCTCCTCGCCCGGCACGTAACCATAGAAGAAGAGGGGCGTCGGCAGAATGCTCGTATCCGAAAATTCGGCTTCGTGCTTGGCGAAGTCGAGGTACACGCGTGGGAACATGATGTACGAAATCACGTCGTGGCGCGCCGGCGGGCGGCCGATCTTGGCCTCGAGCTCCTTGGCCGTGGCCTCGAAGTCGGCCGGCGCCAGCGTAGCGCCTGGCCGATCGGTCAGGGGCTTCTCGCCGCGGAGGATGCGCTTTTGCACGTCCGGCGGAAAACCACCCGGCGGTTGTCCCATGCGCCCGGACAAGAGATCGACGACCGACTCGGGAAACGCCAGCTCGCGGTCCGAGCTCATCAGATCCTGGCACGAGAGGTTGTTCGCCACGAGGAAGAGGGCCAGATCCCCCACGGCCTTCGACGAGGGGGTTACCTTGACGATGTCGCCCAACATCTGGTTGATGTCGGCATAGGTGCGCCACACGTCGCGCCAGCGCTCGCCCAGGCCGACGGCCGTGGCCTGCTGACGCAGATTGGTGAACTGACCGCCCGGCATTTCGTGGGCATAGACCTCGGCCGAGCTGGCCTTCATTCCCTCTTCGAACGGAGCATAGAACTCGCGGGCGGCTTCCCAGTATTGGGCAAGCTGGTAGAGCCCTTCGGTATCGAGCCCCGTGTCGCGAGGCGTGAACCGAAGCGTCTCGACCAGCGAGTTCAAGTTGGGCTGCGACGTCATGCCCGACATCGGGGCCAGCGCCGCATCGACCACGTCGACCCCCGCCTCCGAGGCCTTCAACAGCGACGCGGCCTGCACACCCGCGGTGTCGTGCGTGTGGAAGTGGATCGGTAGGCCGATCTCCTGGCGGAGCGTTTTGACCAGCAACTCGGCGGCGGCCGGCTTGCACAAACCGGCCATGTCCTTGATGGCCAGCATGTGGGCGCCGAGCCCTTCCAACTCCTTGGCCAGGTCGACGTAGTATTTCAGGTTGTACTTGGTGCGCTGGGGATCGAGGATATCGCCGGTGTAGCAGACGGTGGCCTCGGCGATCATGCCCGACTTGCGAACCGCCTCGATGGCGATCCGCATGTTCGGCACCCAGTTCAACGAGTCGAAGATGCGGAAGACATCCATCCCGGTCTGGGCCGCCTCGTCGACGAAGGCCTCGACCACATTGTCCGGATAGTTCGAATAGCCCACCGCGTTCGACGCCCGCAACAACATCTGGAACAAGATGTTTGGGATACGTGTGCGCAGGTCGGCCAGACGTTGCCAGGGGCACTCCTTGAGGAAGCGCATCGACGTATCGAACGTGGCCCCGCCCCACATCTCGAGCGAGAACAGTCCCGACGCCAAGTGGGCGTAGCCCTCGGCAATCTGCAGCAGGTCGTACGTGCGGACGCGGGTCGCCAACAGGGACTGGTGCGCGTCGCGCATGGTCGTGTCGGTGACGAGCAACGGCTTTTGATCGCGCACCCAGGCGCAGAACTTTTCCGCGCCCAGCTTCTGCAGCCGGTTGCGAGTACCTTCGGGGATCGCCTTCTGCGGCGGAAACTGCGGAATCGGCGGCCACGGCTTCTTCGGCGGCTCGCCTTTCGTCTTGATGGCGGGGTGCCTGTTGACGATCACGTCGGCCATGTAGGTGAAGAGCTTGGTCGCGCGGTCGCGGCGTTGCTCGATCTGGAACAGGGCCGGCGTCTCGTCGATGAAGCGCGTGGTACACTCTCCCGCGCGGAACGTGGGGTGGGCCAAAATATTGATGAGGAACGGAATGTTCGTCTTCACGCCGCGGATGCGGAACTCCTGCAGCGCGCGCTCCATGCGGTCGAGCGCGTCGGTATAGCGGCGTCCCCAGGCCGTCACCTTCACGAGCAGCGAATCGTAATAGGGCGTCACGACGGCGCCCGAAAAGGCCGTCCCGGCATCGAGGCGAATGCCCATGCCGCCGGCCGAACGATAGTGGCTCACGCGGCCGTAATCGGGACGGAACTGATTCTCGGGGTCCTCGGTGGTCACGCGGGCCTGCAAGGCGAAGCCTCGCAGCTCGACGCTCTCCTGCGTCGGCAACCCGATCTCCGGATCGGACAGATGCGCGCCGGCCGCCACCAGAATCTGCGACTTCACGATGTCGATGCCCGTAACCGCCTCGGTCACCGTGTGCTCGACCTGGATGCGCGGATTGACCTCGATGAAAAAGAACTTGCCCGTGTCGGCATCGACCAGGAATTCGACGGTGCCGGCGTTGTTGTAGTTCACCGCGCGGCCGATCTTGATGGCGGCGTCGCAGATCTCCATGCGCAGCTTGGGATCGAGGCCGACCGCCGGCGCCAGCTCGACGACCTTCTGATGGCGGCGTTGCAGCGAACAGTCGCGTTCGTACAGGTGCAGCAGGTTGCCGTGCTTATCGCCGAGCAACTGGACTTCGATGTGCTTGGCGCGGCCGATGAACTTTTCGAGAAAGACATCGTCGCTGCCGAAGGCGTTGAGCGCCTCGCGCTGGGCTTGTTCGAGCGAGCCCGCCAGCTTATCGGCGGAAGTCACGACGCGCATCCCGCGTCCGCCCCCCCCCTTGGCCGCCTTGAGTAGCACGGGGTAGCCCAGCTTCTCGGCCAGCCTGGCGGCCTCTTCGGGCCCCGTGAGGGGATTCTCGCTACCCGAGAGAATGGGCACCCCGGCCTGGTGGGCGATGTGCCGTGCCGTGACCTTGTCGCCCAGCTTGTCGAGGGCCTCGACCGGCGGACCGACGAAGATAATGCCGGCCGCCTCGCAGGCGCGGGCCAAATCGGGATTCTCTGACAGAAAGCCGTAGCCCGGGTGGATGGCATCAACGCCATGCTCGGTGGCGATCTCGATGATGCCGGGAATGTCGAGGTACGAGCGGATCGGTTCCCCTGGCTTGCCGATCTCGTAGGCCTCGTCGGCCTTGAATCGGTGCAGGGCGTAGCGATCCTCGTGCGAAAAGATACCGACGGTGCGGATACCGAGTTCGTGCCCTGTACGGAAGACGCGAATGGCGATTTCGCTACGGTTGGCAACGAGCAGCTTGCGAATGGTCTTCATCGCTCGGGGGTTTCTCCGGGCACGAGCGGGGCGGGAGCGACAGCGGGCGGCAACGCCATCGCGGTGCCCTGATTATCGTGAGAGAAAGCCATCGTGCAACGGGGGGAAACTGACACCTTTTTCAGCATCTTGGGCGCAGCCGGCAGAGTCGAGACGCGATTTGTTTCCCTGCCGGTCGAACAGGGTCTATGCTGAACCAGAACGGACGCATGGCACAGGAAGGCAGGCCGTGTGGCACGGCCAGTGTATTTGAGGGCAGCGAGCCTGTCGAAGCATGTCCAATCACAATGAGACCGTTACCGGCGCCGATCTGCTGGCGGGCAATACCGCACAAGTTGGCAACAATACTTCAATCGCTTG
Organism: Pirellulales bacterium; assembly: GCA_019636335.1. Lineage (NCBI taxonomy): Bacteria > Pseudomonadati > Planctomycetota > Planctomycetia > Pirellulales > Pirellulales bacterium. The sequence goes on along the minus strand of JAHBXR010000012.1, from coordinate 151,113 downwards.
CTTGTACTACTGTCTGCCGTTGATGGCACTTTGGTTCCTAGCAGCGATGATGACGGGTGGGCGGATCTCGCGGCGCAGCTTCAGCCACGCGGTTCCTTTCTCGGAACGGTACGGCTTGATACTCGCAATTCTTTGGTCCCCGCTCGGGATGTGGCACTTGTGGGATTTCTATAGCGAGGCATTTTTCTAGGGCAGGAATTTTTAGGGCAGGGATTTTGAACACTATGCAATCGCAAGAAACACAGAATACCTCACCGGAAGTCCGCCCGGTGACGACCATCGCCCGCCGGCAAAGCGAAATTACGCCGGCCGAAGTCGAGCGCCTCTTCGAGTTGATGAGCGAGCACTTCGAGGGGATCGACCGCGCGCACTTCGAGCACGATCTGCGCGAGAAAGAGTGGGTCTTTCTCGTCGTCGAGCACGGCACGGAGCGGATCGTCGGCTTCTCGACCCTCATGTCGTTGCGAACCGAACTCGACGGCGAGCCGCTGGTGGCCTGGTTCACGGGCGATACGGTCATCGCGCCGGAGCATTGGGGAGACCGCGGCTTCATTCGCACGGTCGGCACGCACATGTTTGCCGAACGTAAGTCACTGCACGACGGACCGGTCTATTGGGTGCTGCTCACCTGCACGAACCGCAGCTACCGCCTGATGCCCGGTATGTTCGAGACCTACCACCCGCGCCGCGATCGGGCGACTTCGCCCGATCTGCTGCGCAAGCTCGAAAAGCTGGTGCGGATGAAGTTTCCCGACGAATACGACGCGGAGAAGACGGTCGTCGCGCTCAAGGACCCGACGCCGGTCGTGGGCGACCGCGCGGCCATTTCGGAACGTCACCTGGCCGACCCGGAAGTGGCCTACTTCGTGCAGGCGAATCCCGGCTATGCCCGCGGCGACTATCTCGCCTGCTTCACCCTGCTGACCTATGACAATGTCAATCGGCTGGGACGGAAGATCTGGAGCGTTGAGCCGGAGTGAGGGGGCAGTGGTCAGTGGTCAGGGGATAGTGGTTAGTGGTTAGTGAGCGGGGGGCACCGACGTTTTCGCGCGGCCCGTTGGCGGAGCAGAACACACTCCAGTCGCGAAGACGTCGGAGTTGCGCAGCAATAAGAGGGTCTGTTCGACTCCTCTCAATCTGTTGCCGAAGAACTACAACGTGCGCTCAAACCTCTTGTCGCTGCGCGACACGGACGATCCTGCGACTTGCGTGCATCAAGTCGCAAGTTCGCTCCGCAGAATCATCAGTGCTACCCCCCCGGAGGCGATTGAATCGCCGTGCCCTAAGCACCCAGCGCCGCGCGTGTCCGTTCGACCAGAGAGTTTTCGGCATCGCCTGTCCCCTTCAAGTTGAAGACGGCGGTGGCCAGGAACTGGTTGCGCCACGCGGGCGAGACATTGTAAAAATCTTCGAGCGCGGCGGAGCTGAACTTGTAGTCGTGCGAGTCGCGCCCCTTGAGGAAGATCATGCGCCGCGCGGCGGCGATCAAGTCTTCGGGAGAACGGCCGGCCTCGAGATACCCCAGCACGCGTGCCGCCGCGGAAGCCCGATTGCCGCTGACATCCTGGAAGATCGCCGCCAGAGCCTCCTCTTCTGACTTGGGGGGCGCCACCGGCTCGAGGGTCTCCAGGCGCAGGTCGGCCATCTCGCCACCGCGGCGCACCACCTCGTCTCGGAAGAGCGTGACGAACGCAGTCCCCTGCAACAACATCAGGCGGCGCGTGAGATCGTCGCCGCTCGTCAGGTACGCGAAGTAGAGCGCATTGGCGGAGGTCACGGCATGCAAGGCCACGATCCCCGGCTTGCGCATGAGCAGTTCGCCGGCGCAGCCGAAGATGGCATCCCAGGCCGCCGCGGGCGCGGCGCCGGAGTTCACCACCTCGACCACTTTGCGGCAGGCCACGTCGTACGGCGTCTCGCGCAACGCCGCCAGGACTTCCTTGGTCGCCTCGGGACGCTCCTCTCCCCGGACCCAATCGGTCCGAAGCTGCGGCGCGAGTTCTTGATTCAACCGCCAGGGCCGATCGGGCAACTCGTCTGACTTGGCCGGATTGGGGCCGTCGTATTGCGTAATGGCGTAAGCCAGCGAGCGCATGATCGGCTCGGCATGCTGCCAACCGATCGTTTGCAGCGTGCGCCAGCTATTGGCCACGAAGATCGCCTTGTGGCCGATGGAACGGAAATCTCGCGCGCCATACTGCGCGAAGAACTCAAACACCTCGTTCGCGCCCGCGGCACGCACGAAACCGGCCGTGGCCCAATCGGCTCGCTCGAAATCCCAGGCATCAAGCGCCGAGGCGAGTTCCTTGCGCGCATCCGCCGGGCCCGGCACGCGCGATTCATCGACCGGCGCCATTGTCCAGTTCCCTTCGCGCTCGTCGTCGGCCTGCGTCTTCTTGAAATAGTCGAGCGCCCAGAACATCGGCAGCCAGCGGTCGTTACCGCTCGAGGCGAGACTCGCCAGGTGGGCCGAGTTCACTACCAGCACGCCATGAAACTTAAAGCCGACCGACGGGCGTGGCTGAATGTTTCGTACACCGGCCAGTTGCAGCGCCGCAAGTAACTCGCGATAGGAAAGCCCCGCGTCGATGCGCGTGGCCACCTCTTCGAGCAAGCGCTCGCGCGGCGTCTTCTCGAGCAGCCGGACCAGCGGCTCGATGTCGGGCTGTAACCGGACCATGTTCGGCCGCGGCGTCAGCTCGTCGGCCGAGACGGGTCGCAAGCGGGACAGGAAACTGAAATCCCCCAGCCCCACCAGCGCCCCACCCGCTGCGGTCGTTCCCAGAAATCGTCGGCGTGATGACCCGCGCATGGCTCGTCCCTCCTGCATGGCTCGTGACGGCCCCCCCTGCCCTTGTGCTTCCTCTGTAATCTTCGCGCGCCCCGGGCAGCCAGGCAAGGCGAAACCGATCCCTGGGATGGCAGCGCGCGTCGCTTCGCGATATGTTGTCGCACACCGTAACCTCCGAGCAACGAGGAGTATGCCGCCATGCCGGAATGGGCCAGCGTGAATGGTCGATTCTCGTCGATCGACGAGGCGACCGTGCCGATCAACGATCGTGGACTGTTGTTCGCCGACAGCGTGTACGAGGTCTTCGTCGCCTACGGCGGACGTCTCTGGCTGGAAGAAGAGCATTACCGGCGGCTGGCGGCGAGTCTCAACGCTCTCGGCATCACGGCAGATCTGCGGCAGATCCGCGCTTGGGTCGCCGAAACGGTGCGTCAAAGCCAACTCGGTCAGGCCCTGGTATATCTCCAAGTCACACGAGGAGTCGCACCGCGCGGGCACCTGCCTCCCCAGGACCTCCGGCCAACGGTCATCGTCACCGCGCGCGAGTTGCGTACCCTCTCGGCAGAAACGCACGAGCGCGGCGTTCCGGTCATCACCACCCCCGAAACACGCTGGGCACGGCGCGACGTGAAGACCACCAACCTGCTCGCCAATACGCTTGCCAAGCGGGCCGCCGATGCCGCCGGCGCCTTCGAGGCACTATTCGTGAACCCCGATCACACGCTCAACGAGGGTTCGAGCACGAACTTCTTTCTCGTCAAGCAGGGCGAAGTCATCACTCCTCCCAAGACGCACGCCATCTTGCCGGGGGTTTCGCGCGACGCCGTGGTCGAGCTCGCACGCTCCGAGGGGCTGAAGGTCGCGGAACGTCCCGTTTCGCGAGACGAATTGCTGGCCGCGGATGAGGTGTTTCTCACCGGCACCACCACCGAGGTGCTGGGAGTCGTTTCAGTCGATGGCCAGAAGATCGCCGATGGCCGAGTCGGCCCGATCACGCAACGGCTCTGCGCGGCATTCGAGCGCCGGCGGGAAGCCTGGTTGGCCGCCTTTCAGCAGCAACAATAGCTGCTGTCGTAGCCACGCTGGCACAGCACGCGCCAAGTTCGCAGCAAAGCTGCCCACGGCTCGCAGGCCGATTGATGCTAGTACCGAAAGCAGCACGGACGATTCCGCCGACCTCAACCACGACCGAGGGTTCGCCAGACAGCCCCCTCGTGGGTAGTCGAACAAAGAGGCCGACATGGCAGCAACCCTCTTGTTGCTGCGCAACACCGACGTCTTCGCGACTTGAGCGTGTTCTGCTCCGCCAGCGGGCCGCGCGAAAACATCGGTGCCACCCGCTCGCTGGCCACTGGCCACTGACCCCTGCCCACTGTCATCACAGTTTGGCCAACGCGTAAAGTCACGCGCTCGCTGTGGTCGATAACGTCGTAGTGCCACCTTCTGCGCCGAACCTATCGACCGCTGGCGCGACGTCCGTCACTTTTCGGAAACGTGCATGGAAACCCTCTCAGCATTGCCCGCGCCACCGAGCGAATATCTCGCCGACTTCGACGCCCATCAGCGTCGCACCGTCGATGAATTTCATCGCGTGTACTACAATGCCCGCTACCGGGGGCTCACCTGGGGTAACACGCACTGGTTGGGAGTGCCCACGCTCAAATGCCCGCTCGATCTCTGGCTCTATCAGGAGATCGTGCATGAATTACGGCCGGATTACATCGTCGAAACCGGCACGGCGCACGGGGGGAGCGCCTTGTATCTGGCGTCGATCTGCGACCTGGTCCAACATGGCAACGTGCTGACGATCGATATCCGCGCGGCGGCCAACTGGCCGCGACATCCACGGATTACCTACCTGATCGGCTCGTCGACGTCGCCCGAGATGGAACGCCACGTCACCGAGCACATCGGCCAGGGCAAGCGCGTGCTGGTGATTCTCGATTCCGATCACCGCCGCGAACATGTGCTACGCGAAATGGAGATCTACTCGCGGCTCGTACACGTGGGGGGCTATCTGATCGTCGAAGACACCATTGTCACGGGCGATCCGATCGCCAAGGAGTCGCAGCCGGGCGCGCGAGAGGCTGTGTTCGAGTTCCTCGGCCGCCGCGATGACTTCGCCATCGATCGGAAGATGGAAAAACTGCTCGTGTCGTTCAATCGCCACGGCTATCTCAAGCGTCTACGCTAGATGGGAGCCGAACTTGGGTGACATGAATCAAATCACGCTCTTGCGTTCGCTGGTGCCGACGATCGATGGCCCGATCCTCGAAGTCGGCAGCAAGGACTATGGCAGCACGGCCAGCTTTCGCGATTTCTACCGGCAAAACGTCTACGTGGGGGTCGATCTCGCGCCGGGCAAGGGGGTCGATCGCGTGGCCGACCTGACCCAGGGAACGGCCGGACTGCCCGAGCATCATTTCGCGCTCGCGGTCTGCTGCTCGGTGCTCGAGCACGTCCCCAAGCCCTGGTTAATGGCCGATAATATTACGCGCTTGCTGCGGCCGGGGGGATTGCTCTACATCTCGGTCCCCTGGGTCTGGCGCTACCACGCCTATCCCGACGATTACTTCCGCTTCTCGTTCCGCGGCATCTCGACGCTGTTCGAAGAGTTCGACTGGCAGCGCGCCTATTACTCGACGACGGCCGAAGGCGAGTTCTATCAGATCGACGCCGAGCACATCGACGTCGACAACGCGCTGGCCGTCCATCTGGCCGCCGCGGGGGGACCTCAACGGAAATACCTGCCCTATCTCATGGTGAACATGCTCGGAATCAAGCGGGCCGAAGCCCGTTGCGCCGCTTGAACCGCTTAATCAGACACCAGGAAACCGACTCCGATGAAACAAGTCTCCGGCATCTTCCTGCCCGACGCTGAAGCCCACATGCCGCAATACCTCGAGGCCTCGGGCGGAACGTATCAGCCACGGCAGCTTCATCGCTCGCTCGAGTTCGTCACGAGCTGGAACCTGGCGATCGACATCGGGGCGCACGTCGGACTGTGGAGCAAGGCGCTGCTCGAGCGTTTTCAACGCGTGGTCGCCTTCGAACCGATGGGAGAGCTGCGCGCCTGCCTCGAAATGAACGTCCGCAACGAGCGGCTCGACGTGGTGCCGATCGCACTGGGGGCGAAGCCGGGGGCCGTCTCGTTCGAGTACGATGCCTCGCACACCGGCATGACTCATGTTTCGCCGACACGCCGTGGCTTGATCCCGGTCGGCCGCCTCGACGACTTCCGCCTGACGGGCGTGGGATACATCAAGATCGATACCGAGGGCTTCGAGCTGCAAGTGCTCGAGGGAGCCCGAGCCACGCTGCTCGAGAACCAGCCGATCATCATCGTCGAAGAAAAGTTCCACGGCGTGCGGCACTACGGCCAGAAGCCTTACGCGGCGATCGAGTATCTCGAATCGCTCGGCGCGCGGGTGTTGGATCGCGTGATCGACGACTTCATCGTCGGCTGGGCCGATTCACCCGGCAAGGTACGCACCGCGGCGCGGCGCCCCGCGGCGCAGGAACTGGCCGACGCCGCCTCGCGCCACCAGGCCGGCGATGCCGCCGGGGCGCGCTTGCAGTACCGCGGACTCGCGCTCGATCATCCGAGCTGGCCCGATCCCGCGCATCTGCTGTCGATTTGCGAACTGCAGTTGGGCAATCACACGGCCGCCGTCGAATGGGCCGAGCGGGCTGCCATGCTCACCCCGCAGGAACCGCGCTACTTGAATACGCTGGGGACCGCGCTGTGGGTGGCGGGGCGCACCGAAGAGGCCTGCACCCTGTTCCGCCGGCTGGTCGCCGAGCATCCGCAATTCTGCGAAGCCCACGTGAACCTGGGCGAGGCGAGCGCCGCGCGCGGCCTGCACCAAGAGGCCCTGAGTCACTACGAACAAGCGCTGCGACTCAAGCCCGATTCGATCTCGTTGCTCACCAAGGTCGGTCGCCTTCATGCGGCACACGGCGCGACGAAGCAAGCCAGCGTGCTGTTCCAACGTGCCTTGGCGCTGAATCCCCGCAGCCAAGAGCTGAGGGAAGAGCTCTCCAAGCTCGGCGGCTGAGCAATCGGGCCCGCTTGTTTGCACGGATACGCAAGGCCACCGCTCGCGGTGCCGCGCGTCCGACGCATTGGCGCGGTCGTGCCGTTCGTTTACCGCGCCGCGGCCGAAGTCGTCGGCAGGCGTTCGACGACGCCGGCCAACACGGCATCCCATAGCCGGGCCAGGGCGGCTGCCGAGCAATGCTGGTTTACATAGCGCTGGCCTGCCAGGAGACGATGCTCGGCCGCGGCGCGATGAGCGAGAGCCCAGCGCACCCCGTCGCACACATCCTCGCCAAGCCACACGTAGTCGGCAAAGCAGCGATACGACGGCAATGGATAGGCGACGACAAACCGACCTGCCCGCAACGACTCGACCAGTCGATTGGGGCTCTTCACCTGCTTGCGCGATCCTTCGAGACTCGGCAGCAGCACGAGATCGCACGCCGCCAGCCCCTGCCACGTGGCGGCGGGACTCCAACGGGTGAAGCGCGTGGTGAAGTTCGAACCCGCGCCTCCATCGAGCGAGCGCAATGCTTCTTCGATCCGCGTACCGGCCGGATCGCTGATCACTTCGAGATCCAGGGGCAACTCGCGTGCTAGCTGCTGCAGCCCCGGCACGATGGAGGCCAAGGTGTCGAAATTCGTCGGATGCCCGAACCAGAGCAGCCGCAGACGGCTGTCGTCGGGCGAGAAGCAGGCTTCGCCCGCGGGCCCCTCGCAGGGATCGCTCACGACCACGGCCTGCAAGCCTGTCTCGCGCTCGATGACGGCGGCCATCTCCGACGTGCTGGCAACAAGCCGATCGGCCGCGGCCGCCAGTCGCCGATAGGTCACCTCGAGCTGCGGCGTATGGAAATGGTCGTCGCAGAGATCGAAGACCACCCGCGTGCCGAGCGTCTGTGCCCGGGCGACAAGCTCGTACTTGCCCCGTGTGAGAACCTTGGACACGACGAGCACATCGGAGGCCAGGTACTGATCGAGCGTCTCGATCGGCATGGCGGGGTCGAATCGCAAGATACGACTCTGATGCCCGTAGGCCGCCAATTCGGTGGCGGGTGCTAGCACGCGATAGCGCACGCTAGCCGCGGGAGAGGTGAATTGCCCCCCCACCTGCTGCACATCGGCATCGACGAGCCAGGTAATTCGCATCTCCGCGCGACCTTCCGTTTCGACCGAGTGCTTGCCCCGTTGTGCCCCACGCGCGCAGCGCGAGACGCTCGGGTTATCGGAGATCGCGAGCAGAAACTTGAGCCGGTCGGCTAGCGGGGCGCCGGAGCGTTGGCGTTCGAGTCTTCGAGCCGGCGTGCCAGCTCGACCAGCGTGCGGACGAAATAGCCCGTTCCGCCGGCGTCGGCCCACTTCGAGGGCTTTTCGGCGAAGGCTGGCCCGGCAATGTCGCAATGCGTCCACGGCTTGCCGCTGACAAACTCTTCGAGGAACTTGGCCGCCGTAATCGCCCCCCCCCAGCGGCCTTCGCCGATGTTCTTGATGTCGGCCACTTCGCTGCGAATCATGTCGCCGTAGTCGGCGAACATGGGCAACTGCCAGCACGGCTCGCCACTCGCGGCCGCGGCGGCCAGAAGATCGTCGCACCACGGCTGGTCGTTGGTCATCAGGCCGGCCACGCGCGGCCCCAGGGCCACCATGCACGCGCCGGTCAGCGTCGCCAGATCGACGATTCTGGTCGCGCCGAGCTCGATGGCGATCGAGAGCACATCGGCCAGCACGAGGCGACCTTCGGCATCGGTATTGAGCACTTCGATCGTGCGACCGTTTCGCGCGGTGAGCACGTCGCCCAACTTGAACGAGTTTCCGCCGGGCATGTTCTCGACGAGGCCCAGCATGCCGATGACATTCACGCGCAGGCCCAGCCGCGCGATCGCCGTCATGGCGGCCAGCACGGTCGCGGCGCCCGCCATGTCGCACTTCATCGTCTGCATCGAATCGCTGGGCTTCAGCGAGAGGCCCCCCGAATCGAAGGTGACTCCCTTACCCACTAGCGCCACCAGCGGCGCCTCGGGGGCGCCGCGATAACGCAGCAGGACCATGCGAGGGGGGTTGGCCGAGCCGCGCGCGACCCCCAAGAGCGAGAACATCCGCTCGTCGGCAAGCAGCTTCTCGTCCCAAACCTCGCACTCGAGTCCGTGCTCGGCCGAGAGTTCCACGGCGCGCTCGGCGAACGTCGCGGGATAGAGGACATCCGGGGGCTCGTTGACCAGCCGCCGCGCAAGATTGATCGCTTCGCCGAGAATGCGACCTTCGTCGAGGGCGGCCTCGTCGGCGCCGGCCCAATGCAGCTCGCCAAACGGAAAGAGCTTCTTTTCGGCGCGATAAAGATCCTGGCCCACGCACCCGGTAATCACGCCGGCAATGCCCGCCGCCGCGAAGCGTTCACCCTCGGCGTCGACTTCGAGAAAGTACGCGATGCTGCGTCGTCGCTTGGTGGCCAAGGCCCGCGCCGCGGCCGCTGCGGCTCGAAAGGCGAGGCCTTGATTCCATTCTTCGCGCTTGCCGAGCCCCACGAGCAACACCAGCGGCGCACGCACGCCCGCGGGGCTGTGCAACGTCAACGTCTCGTAAGGCTTCGCCCCGAACTCGCCCGTGCCGATGAGCCGCTCGATCAGGCCTCCGGCGGCTCGATCGAGTGTGGCGGCACTGCCCGACAACGGCGCGCCGGCAAAGACGGGGACGACCAGGGCATCGGCTTCTGCTTCGACGACGGACGAATCGAGCGTATCGATCTTCACAGCGTGACTTTCTCGAAAGGTAAGACAGGCGGTTTGGCTGGCCCCAGTCTAGCGGTCCAGCCCAGAAGACGCACGAAGCCGAACGCGCGTTCAGCGAAGCTGGTCGTAACGGAGCCACATGCGGTGGATGAAATTCTCGGCCAGGGACTCGTAAAGCGACGTCGGGCAGACCCGGCGCGAGACCTCGTAGGCCAGGATCGAGGCCGTGGCCAGCGGCAGGGTCATCGTGCGGGCATCGGTCATTTCGAGCAGGATGACGGTGGCGGTCACCGGGCTCTGCACCACGGCCGCGAAGTACGCGGCCATAAACAGCAGGATCACGGCCTGCGGTTCGAGCGAAGTGAACCAGCCCTGCAGTGAGCTGCCAAGCCCTGCCCCGACGGTGAGACTCGGATCGAAGATCCCGCCGGGAATAGCGCTCAGAATCGCGGCGAAGCTCGCCAGCGCTCGCCACAGGGGAAAGGCGTCGGAGTATTCGGCTCCCTCCATGAGAATCTTTGAGCTCTCGATGTATCCGCCGCCGTAGCTGAGCCCCCCCGAGGCAAGCCCGATCAATCCTAGAATCGTGCCCAACACCGCGGGCACGATCACCGGATGTTCGTCCATCAAGCGCGACACGCGGGGCATGCACCATACGACCGCGGCGGCAAAGAGCCCTCCTAGCAGCCCCCCCAGCAGGCCGATGACCACCACGCCGAGCCAGGGCCTCCAGAGGTTGGGAACGAAGCCCTCGACGTGCCCATAGAACAAGTAGTCCTGCAGGAAGAGCACGCAGACCAGGCAGGCGATGATTACCGCGCGGACGATCCACCCCAGGTTTCGCTTGTCGAACGAACGACCGATCTCCTCGAAGGTGAAGATGATGCCGGCGATGGGCGCATTGAAGGCGGCGGCGATGCCGGCGGCTCCACCGCTCAGAATCAATCCGCGCTGCACCACATGCTCGGGAAAGCGCGCGTAACTGGCGGCGAAGAACAAAAAGCAGGCCGCGACATGAACCGACGGCCCCTCGCGCCCCACGGTCAGCCCCGTGAACAACGCCAGCGTGAGCAATAAGATCTTGCCCACGGCGATGCGCGGGGAAAGAGCCGCGCGGCGCTCGGACGCATCGAGCTTGAGCGCGGCGATCGATTGCGGAATACCCGTGCCTTCGGTACCGGGAAAGTACAAGTCGCGCAAGCGGCAGATGAGCACCATGCCCCCCGCCGCGAGCGCTGCCGCGAGCCAGGGCGAAAGGCGCCAGACGGCATGAAAGAACCGGCCGCCGTAATCCTCGGCATAGTTGAAATAGAGCGCCCCGAGACCGGCCGCCACCGCCCCCACAGCGAAGACCAGGTTCTGCCGCGCGACGGACGACACGTTCGACAGCCACGTGGTCGCCGGTGCAGGCGTGGCCTCGGAAACTACCTGTGTCATTTCAATCTCCTCCCTGCTCACCTCGCGGATAGGATTCGCGCGGCGCATAAGGATTGGCGCTGCGGGGAGTTTCGAGCAGCCAGGTCATGGGAATGGCGGCGGGGGACCAAAGGGCGGGCGGTTCGAGTGGCCAACGCGGGGCGTTTCCGACCTCGCTCAGGAACGATAGCCCACTGCCTGCCACGACGCAACTCCACAATACGCAACCACTTAAATCGCCAATGACTGCCGAACGTGAAACCGCTGCTTATGATGGCGGGCAGATCCTCTTGTGCGCTCTGAGAGGCTTCGACCGGAGCCTCGTACCGTACCGCCGGCCCCTATGGCATGGTTGTCTCTTTTACTTGGTTGCCGCGTCTGTCGGAGCGTGCGCCGTGAAAAACTCGAGCCAGGCGAGCATCAGCTTGTCGGCCAGCTCGCGCGAGTCGCGGCATTCGGCCGGAGTCCTTCCCCAGTAGAAGCCCAGCCAGCCGGCTGCGTGCGGGCGCGATTGGTCGATGAATCGGCCAAAATCGTCCAGGCCGGCATGGAGCGGGAAGGTCTCTTCGACGAGCAACGGCTTGCCCACGCCGAATCCCCGCAAGGTCTCGATGGCCTCGTCGACCTTGCCGCGTTCCGGATAGAGATGCACGCTGACGAAGTCGATCTCTGGCGCGATCTCGCGCGGCGTGAAGCCTGAGGTGAGGCCCGGCCGGTCGAGGCTCCACGGCACGAGCCCCACCGTGATGAGATGCTCGCCGTCGACTTCGCGTATCGCCGACACCAGGTGACGGGTCCACGCGCGAGCCACTTCGACGCGTGGGCGATCTCTCGTTTCGCGCGTGATGAACTGCACGAAGTGCTTGCCCGCGAAGGCCGGCCCCAGCCAGTCCTGGCGACGCCCCCCCTGCCCTGGCACGACGGGCTCGTTCATCAGGTCGTAGCAGAAGATGGCCGGACTAGCGGCGCAGGTCCGCGCGACGGCACGCCAGAAGACGGCCTGTGCTTGCCAACGCTCGGCTTCAGACAAGTCGTCGTACCAGGCGGGCACGTCCGCGCGGTGGTAACAGCCCAGCCCCGTGATGTCGAGATACATCCGTTGCTGCTCGGCCAACCGCACCAACCGCGCGAGCTGGCGCAAGGCCGCATCACTGGGGCGATCGGGACCGTCGAGAAACCTGGCCAGTTGCAGATGCACGCGCACGACGTTCGCCCCGAGCGCGCGCATCTCGGCGAAGTCCGCCTCGATTTTGGGCCATTCTTCGACCCAGTAGTCCTCGATCAGGCGCCCCTGTTCGTCGTGATCGTAGTTGAATCCCCAGGGAACGAAGGGCTGTCCGCTCTCGGCCACGACGAATCGGCGGCCGTCGTCGCTCACCTCGATGCGACCTAGCGGGCCTTCTTCGCCCTGGGTAGCGCCCGCGGTCGTGTCGACGACAACCGCGACGACGATGATGACCCATGCGGCCAGTGGCTTGAAAGCTCGCAGGCAGCGTTCGCTCCACATCGCACTCCCCCCTTCGCGATTCAAGGTGTCGCCGACACGGCCACTTCCGATCGCAGGCCGAAGGGCGGATCGCGTGTGTCCGAAACCATCGCGATGGGGGCGAGGCGCGGACGCCCGGGCGCGCGTTGCGACGTCTGCGCAGGGGGCGTGAACGTGGGATCGCGGGGATGCTCGACCTGCAACGGCGCCGGATCGTCGAGCTCGCGCTGCCAGGCGGCCAGCCTGGCCATCATGCGCGCGACACGATCCTGGTATCGAGGATCTGCCGCCAGGTCGTTTCGTTCGTCTGGATCGTGCTCCAGATCGAACAACTGCGTACGATCCACTTGCGGATACCGGATCAGCTTCCAGCGATCGTCGCACATGGCGCGTTGCACATCGCGGTAGGCTGTGAAGAGCGAATCTCGCACCCGATGCTGTGGATCGCGCAATACCGGCACGAGACTCTTCCCTTCGACCCCCGCGGGAATCGGCACACCCGTCAGCTCGCAAATCGTCGGAAAAAGATCGTGCAGGTAGACGAGCGCATCGTTCGAGCTGCCCGCCGAAACGCCAGGACCCGAGATGACGAGCGGAACGCGCATGCTGTGCTCGTACAGGTTCTGCTTGCCCATGAGTCCGTGGCTGCCGATGGCCAGTCCATGGTCGGACGAAAAGAGGACATAGGTGTCGTCTTTGGCCCCCACCTCTTCGAGGGTGGCGAGGATGCGTGCGATCTCGGCATCGAGATAAGTGATCACGCTGTAATAATCGGCCAGGTGCTCGGCGATCACCTCGCGCGTGCGGGGCCAGGGTGCGAGTTGCTCGTCGCGAATGGTCATCTCGCCGTTGTCGAACGGATGCTGTGGCAGGTAGTTGGCGGGCAATTCGACATCGCGGGGACTGTATTGGTCCATGTACGGCTGGGGCGCGACGCGAGGATCGTGCGGTGAGGCCAAGGCGACATAGAGAAAAAACGGCTGCTCGCCGCGATCTTCTCGCAAGAACCGTATGGCCGTGTCGGCGTGCGTGGTGGTACAGGTGGCAGATCGCTCGACGTTGTGGTTGCGGCCAAAGGCCGCATCGGCATAGGCCGGATGGTTGCCCACCTTGCCCGTCCGCAACGTATCGAAGCCGGCCGCAGTCAGGGTGCGGGGGAGCAAGGGGGCCGCGGCAACCGACGCAGGCGACTTGGCATCCGGCAGGTGAAACAGCGTCCGCGACGTCATCAACATCGATCGGCTGGGCAGGCAAACGGCGGGCATGGTCGAGCCCATGCAGTAGGCGCGGCGAAAGACCTGCCCCTGTTCGACGAGGCGATCGAGCGTCGGCGTGCGGATGTGGCGATTCCCTACTGCGTGGATCGTGTCGGCCCGCTGATCGTCGGTCAGGATGAAGAGGATGTTGGGTCGCCGATGCCGTTTGGCCGAGACGCGCGCCGGTTGAAAGGCAGGCTCGTTCGAACTTGCTCCCGCGGGCGCTGATTTCGTCGTCGTGGTATCGGCGGACGACGAGTTGTCTGCCGCAGATTTCTCCGTCGTGGAAGGATTGGTCTGGTTCGGCGCCGACTCGACTTCGCGGACCGAATTCGTCACAGGCACCGTCTGGGCCGAATCCCGCTGGGGCTCCGATGCCTTTTCCGCCTTCCGCACAGCGGCTTTCTCATCCAGCTCGGCGAGCTTCAAACGGACGCTGACGATATACGGCTCTTCGCCTGCGGTCCAATGTCCATAGGTCGTCGTGACCAAAGTGCCGTCGGGCAACAACTCGACGCCGGGGTAGGCGCAGTCGCGTCCACGATGGTTTTTCATCAAACGCACGCGGTACTGACCTTCACGGCCGGCGATGATGTCGTCGTAGGTACCGACCCAGGCGACCCAATCGCCTGCCGTCGGGCTCTCGAGCGTCGTATCGCGAAAGGAAATGAAGAGCCGGCCGTCAGGCGCGTACTGTCCCGTATGGCGATCGCCCGTCAGGGCGCCGGGCAACTCGCGCGGCTCCGTCCAGGTTTTGCCCTCGTCGTTTGAGAAGATGACGTGGGAATTACGCTGACGCCGATTTTCGCGTAGTAGTACCGCCAGTTGCTTGCCATCGGGCGAACGAAATGCCCCCGGCTCGCAAAGATGGACCTCATCGCTGGCAAAGATCGCCTGGGGCTCTGCCCAGGTCAGCCCACCATCGGTCGAAAGGGATTGGTAGAGCGTCATCGTAGGAGTTTTTTTGCCCCCTGCTCGGAAGAAACGCCCATCGTCGTGAAAAAGGGCCAAATAGTGGCCCGGCGCCGACTTGAGCTCGATGACGCAGCCCATGGTCACGATGCCCCCCCAGTCTCCGACGGGCTCGAGCTCGCTCCAGGTCAGTCCGTCATCGTCACTACGGGCCATGCGAACCGGATACAGCCCCGAGAACATGATGACGCGCCGCTGCCCCGCCGCGTCTACGACCCTATGGAGCGTGGGCACTTCCTGGCTGGTCGTCCAAGATGCGGGAGTCGGCAGCCTTTCCGACCAGGTGAGCCCACCGTCGGCGCTCCGTTTGTAGACGATGGCGCCGCGACCATGCCCCTTGGGATAGACGCAGAGGATCGTCTTGCCATCTTCCAGCAACAGAGTGGTTGGATGTCCCAGGTACTGCCGAGACTCTCGATCGACGATCACCTGCCGATGCGTATCGCCCGAAAGGTCGATGGTGGGAATCTCGTAACCGCGAGGGGCCGCAGATTGACCGGCATTCGAGTTCAGGTTCTGCTCGCCAGCGAGGGCACGGCCAAGATCGACTCCGGCCAAGGCGAAGAGCAGCACCGGAAGAAAAGGAACCAGAAAAGAACACACTCGCACGGCAAAAACCTCACTCCGTTTGAGCCTGATGACCGATCGCCGAGAACCGATTGCTCGGCAACTCATCATCACACGCAACGCGCAGGTAGACCGGCATACGAACGCAAGGGCCGATCTGCGGCAACAAAAAAAGGAGCCCAGGCCTGGACCTGGACTCCTTTTTTGATTTTGAAACTGCAGATCGTCCGAGTAGCGA
This sequence comes from Pirellulales bacterium, assembly GCA_019636335.1. Lineage (NCBI taxonomy): Bacteria > Pseudomonadati > Planctomycetota > Planctomycetia > Pirellulales > Pirellulales bacterium. The sequence continues at coordinate 135,622 of JAHBXR010000012.1, read as the reverse complement.
ACTACTTGGCGCGGTTACGACGACGGAGATAACCGAAGCCGCAGAGGGCAGCACCCAGGACCGCCGTGACGATGCTGGCGGGCTCGGGGACAACCGACGTCTTGAGGTAGTTCACCTCGATGTCAGCACCACGGTTGACGCTCTGGATTCGCATCACCACGGCACCCACGTTGTTGAACGAAGCGGGACCAGCAGGACCGACTTCACCCGGGGCGTCACCAAAGTGGCCATAGGGAATAACGACGGCCGTGTCGGTGAAGATGACAGAGCCGGGGGTGATGGTCTCGCGCGACCACTTCAAGCCCTGCGAGTTCGACGCGTCGTAGACGGTCAACTCGATCGTATAGGGCGAATCCTGGTAGCTGAGGCCAAGCTCGAAGCCGTACTCAGTACCGCCACCCGTCAGGTCGTAACCACCCAAGCCGGTCGGATTGAAACCTGCGCCACCGTTGGTGCCGTCGTAGGTCAGGACGAGGTTGCTAACGACGCTCGAGTCCTGGCTGTAGTAGAGCTTGCCGGTGCCGATACCATCGTACACGATGGCCTGCGCGCCCTGTGCGCCCAAGCCGCTCAGCACGGACAGCACCGCATCGCGCTCACCACCCAGAATACCGGCGTCCGCAAGCGAGCCACTAGCCGACTTGGGAGAGGCCCCAGGGCCCGTAACCACCGATTGATTTGCATTGAATTCGTCGATGATGATCGTTCCGGCTTGAACGAAAGAACCCATCATCAACACGGCTGTGGCCGAAAGGCCAAGGATCCACAGTCTCTTCATTAGCGTTCTCCTGGCGACCGTCATTGTCCAGGCTTGACGGTCGTTAGCTGCAACTCACTAGCCACACCTATAAATTGGGCTTAGGAATTTAGTACGCTTGATCGAACAAACTCTACGCAACACTATTCAAAAGGGTCACCAACGCCCTTAGGCGCGGGCCAAACCCTTGCGACGATAAACGAACACACCAGCCGTCAGCATGCAGACCGCCCAGCCAAGGACACTAACCGGTTCAGGAACCGTTTGACCATTGGCGAGGAAGTCGAAGATCAGGTCCGTGCCTGGAAGCTGGCCATCGATGAACAACTGCAGAGCACCGAGGTTCGTGAAGTCAGCACCCGAACCACCAGCCGTCGTGAAGCTCGCCAAGTTGACGAAGAAGTCGGTATCCGAGAAGATACCGCCCGGCAACGACAGGGTGTACTCCGAGAAGTTCGCACCGTCGGTATAGGCCGTCAACTTGATATCGACGGGCAGGTCATTCACCGACACGCGGATGCCGATCTGATCGAGCAGACCGCCATTCGTAATATCCACACCACCCAACCCGGTCGGGTTGAAGCCGACGCCACCACCATCGTAGGTGATCGTCGTCGAACCGATGATCGTCGAATCCTGGCTGTGGCTGAAGAAGCTCGCATTACCAAGGTTCGACTCGGCCTGCAAACGCTGGAAGGGCAGACCGGCGGTCGTCGCGGCAGTCACTTCGCGAGTACCACCAAGAATGCCCGAACCGGAAGCAGACGAAGAAGACGAAGAAGCTGGGCCGAAAGCCTGATCAAACTGATTCACATCGAACGAGTCGATCGACACCAGGCCAGCGCCTTGCGCGGTGCCTGCAACTAGCACCACAGCAAAAATACCGAGTAGCCCGCGCAGTTTCATATTTGAACTCCTCCAGTAAAGCTCAACTTGCTCCGCCATTCTAACCATCACAATTAGCAGCACAAGAAAAATCCTTCCGTTTTCCGGAAAAATTCCTGTACTGCCGGATGGCAGGGCGACGCTGGTCTCATTTTCGGCGCTTTTCCGGGGTCATCTCCGGACCGCACTCACCTCTTTACTGGCGAAACCAGACTCTCCGAACCACGTCCCAGAGGTCGTTCTCTGGAATACCCATAGTTCGTCCGGCCCTCCAGCTCTTGCCAGACCCCCCGCACATTCGACATAGCGCGTCTGTAGAACGTGGGCACGGAATACTTGTTCCGAGCCAAGGCAGAGAATCTCAGATCCACTAATAAAAGTCAAGCAAAAAACTTTTGAGACCTCGCTTTTATCAGAATTCTTCGTAACCGCTCCAGGCAATCCCCTACGAAGAACCCTCGCGATCGGCGTCAGCGATACCGCAAAGGCCCCTTTAACCTTTTCTAGGAAACAAGTTGCGGTGCCCTGACAATATTCCCACGGCTTTGTCACTAGACCGTTTGCGGCGAGCTGGCCCCAAATCCCTGGGGCTCTCTTCCGAAGGAGGAACCAACTTTTCTCGAAAAAATCTGGGCGGTGCTCCGACCAGGAGCTCGACGGAATCGCCTTCTAGGCGATTCCACTAGTCTTTTGAACGCGAAACATTTGATAGTTAATGACCAGGCGGGCAAATGATGCCTCGTCGTAGCCCCACATCGCGCTAGCGTTCGCTCCTTTTTCGATGCTGACGGGTCAGGGCTCCTCTTTCTGATCTTGGCAAACCCAAGCTTCCACGATTTTTTGCCCAGGTAGGCAGTTGCCGTTCGGAGCCTCATCGTTGAGAGTGAATGAGGTGGCCAACCGAGGGCCATCGCCTCATCCACATGCCTCCGGCGGCTCGCATCCTCAGTAACTCAATGCGTATCAAGCAAGTTCTTTTCGCGCTGCTGATTCTCGGCGTTCTCACCTGGGTGGGCCTAAAGTATGTGCGAAGTCTCTCTCGCGAGATCTCCGTCGTCGGCAAGAACATCCCCGCCGCGGAACGAGTACCTGTCACGCAGCTCGACCATAGCGAGTGGGACGCGCTCGTGAAGAAGTACGTCGACGGGCGTGGCTTCGTCGATTACTCGGGCTGGAAAGCATCGGCGGCCGATCGACAGGCCCTGCTCGACTACCTGGGCGAACTTTCGCGTGCCGATGTTCCGCTGCCCGATCCACCAATCCCCCTCAACCAACTCCCGCCCAAGCGAGATGAAAAGCTGCACGCGGCAATCCTCGCTTACTGGATCAACGCCTACAATGCACTCACGATCGAGGGCATTCTGCGGGAGTATCCCACGGACAGCATTCGCAATTTCACGGCGGAATACTGGGGTTACAACATCTGGCAGGACCTGCTGCTGCCCGTCGGAGAGACGCGGGTTTCGCTCGATGAAATCGAGCATGCGCGGTTGCGGCCGCTGGGTGACTTCCGCATTCACTTTGCCATCGTATGTGCTTCGCGAGGTTGTCCGCCGCTGCGAAACGAGGCCTATACGCCGGAACGCATCGAAGACCAATTATCCGCGCAAGCTCGACGTTTCCTGAACGACGTTCGCAACTTTCGTTACGTGGTTGAGAGCGAGAACAAGAAATACATCCATTGGTCTCCCTTGCTCGCTTGGTATAGCGATGACTTCGGTCCCGATCGCGCCACGCAAATGCATCGCCTCTCGAAATGGATCGACGACGAAGAGACACGCCGCATCACGGTGAACCCCGATACCTTCGTCCAACGCAACGAATACGACTGGGGCCTCAACGATCAGGCCACCGCCGAGCCGGCAGCCGATAGCGACGTGATAACGGCGGCAGATCCGCCTCCGGAGAGCAGCGATCCGGCACCAACTTCTTCCGACGTCGATGCGGCGCCAGCAGCCGATGCTACTTCACCGCAGGCAGATCCGCCCGCAGTCCAGGATGAAACACCGAAAGAGTAAGGAATTGCCCTCTCCTGCTCTTTCCCTCTCCCGCTTGATCGCACGGAATCGAGCGATCTGCTCTCCCTACGCCAAGCAACTACCAGCCCAGGGCTCGACGTCGCTGTGGCGCCGTCAGTTTTTCTGGCGCCCGGAACTTCTCGTACACCGAAGGAGGCGACTGCGACGTGCCCGGGTCGAAGATGATCGACTCGAACATGATCTTCGGCTTCAAGATCGGCGGGGGCCGCAGCACCGAGGGGTCGTCGATGATGAAGGGGAGCTTGTCTTCGCGAAGGGGCTCGGGATCGATATTCGGCTGCCAGATCTCGCGAACCTGCATGATGCCCGGGTCGACGAAATCCTGCCGCGGCACGCCAATCTCGAGCTTTCCCGGATCGATCGACGAACTCCACGACAGTTGTCCCATGCTCATGCGGCCCTGCGTGACGATCGAACGATCGGCGTGGGGCATTACGAGGCGTGTCGGGTCGTACCACTCCTGTTTGAACGAGCGGATGTAGGGCATCGCCGTATCGGGTCGGTTTGTCGGATACTTGCCGAACTCGAGCGAGCCGGGATCGACCCCCGCCGTGGAAATATTACCCTGGCCCTGCGCCACTCCAGCAAAGTGGCACAGCAGCAAGACCACCGCGACGATCGATCGAGCGTGGGCCAACAAGGATTGCATGATCGAACGCCAGGGCGGGGAGACGGGGGCAGGCAGCAAGGCACTCTTCGAAAGCCTACACCACGAACGGGCCTGACTCGGTCCCCGTCACTGCTACCGTCGGTATAAACGATCGCTCCCGGTGCCTTCCCGACTGGTTTATCCCCCCACACCCGGCGGCTAACATGGTCGGCACCAAGAGGAGGGCGACGTGCGGGCCCCCTGCCCCACCGTTGGTCAGCCACCCAATCTCGCAAGGATACTCGCCGATGACTCTCGTTTTCCGGCACGGCGTCTCGACACGAGGCAGTCTCATCGCGGCGTTTGTGCTGCTCGCGTTCGCTACGGTTGCCCCGGCGCAAGATGAAAACCCGATTCGGCTCGAACGAGTGTTCGGCTCCGAGGCGCCAGGTCCTTATAAGCACCCGGCTTCGATCGAGCAGCTCGCGGGGGGCGATTTGTATCTGGTCTATTACGGTGGCAGCGGCGAGTACGCCGACGACACGGCCGTCTACGGCTCGCGCCGCAAAGAGGGCGAAGGCAAATGGTCGGCCCCGGCGCCCATCGCCGACACCCCTTTTCGTTCCGAAGGGAACGGTGTGATCTGGCAGGCGCCCGACGGGCTGGTATGGCTCTTCTACAACGTCCGCTATGGCGAGACTTGGAGCACGTCGCGCATCCAGGCCAAGATCTCGCGCGATGGCGCCGAGACCTGGTCCGATCCGATCATCGTCGCCTGGGAAGAAGGGATGATGGTCCGCAGCCGCCCGGTGGCGCTGGCCGACGGCGACTTTTTGCTGCCCGTCTATCACGAGACGGGGCACGACACTGAAAAGGTCGGCGACGATACGACCTCGCTCTTCTTGCGTTACGATCACAAGTCAGGGCGTTTCACCGAGACGAATCGCATTCACGCGCGGCGTGGCTGTTTGCAACCGGCGGCGGCGCAGGTCGAGGGAGATTATTTCGTCTGCTACAACCGCCGCGGCGGCGACTATGAACCGACGACGGACGGCTATCTCGTTCGCTCCGAATCGCGCGACGGCGGCCGCACCTGGAGCGAAGGGGTCGATACCAAGTTTCCCAACCCGAACTCAGCGGTCGATTTTCTGCGTCTGCTGAATGGCCATCTGCTGCTGATCTACAACGACAACATGAACGATCGGACGCCGCTGACGGCGGCCATCTCGACCGATGGAGACCAGACGTACCCGCACCGCCGCAACCTGGTGGTCGGTCCTGGTCCGTATGCCTATCCGTTCACGATCCAGGCCAAGGACGGCACGATCCATTGCGTCTACACGACGGAAGATCGCACGCTGATCATGCTGGCCTCGTTCAAGGAAGAAGCCGTGCTGGGAGAGAAGTAGGTCGATCGATTTGGGGGGCCTCGTCTTCAACCACAAGACGCTCTACTCCGAATCATCCATTCGCCGCGCAGCGATCTTGGTTCCAGCAACGAAAACAGTGATTCCGTTAATCGGCTGCCACCGCTTCGCCCAGCTCACGCAGGCGTTCGAGCGTGAAGATGCCCGTGTCGTGGCCGTCGCTGAAGTGAATGGCGTAGGCGTAGTTTCCCACGGGGGGCATGGCCGTGATGGACAGGGGCGCGGTCTCGGCCGCCGTGATGACCTGCAACAGGGGCGCCGGCGCGCCGCGTTTCTCGCGACACGTCGCGCAGGGGCATTCGTCGCGCAACTCGCGCACGCGGTAGCGGCGACGCTCGCCGTCGCTCCATTCGATCATCAGTTGACCATCGGCCAAAAGGCCAAGCTTCGTCGGTTGCAGGGACATGGGCAGGGAAGAAGTTTGAGGTGACAGGCTTGAGGCCAAAGTTTGCTTGAACGGCTGCCTGCTCAACTTCTACTCACTCCGCGTCTCAACGACCTCCGCGTCCGCGTGAGCACGGAGAAGCCCGTTATGGCAACTGGCGTAATGCTGCGAGCAGGCGTTCGACCTCTTCTGATGTGTTGTAGTGCAACAGGCCGATACGGACCATCCCCTCGGGCTCGCGTCCCAGGGCCTCGCTCAGCGACAGGGCGTAATAGTTGCCGTGCCAGACGAAGATCCCCTGCTCGGCCAGCCGTTCGGCGAGTGCCTGCGGCGACAACCGGTCGTGTGTTATCGCCACCGTAGGCACGCGATCGCTCATCCGCTCAGGATCGGTGATGCCCCAGATCCGCACCGCACGAAGCTCGCGCAAGCCGGCCAGTAGTCGCGTCACGAGCTCGCGCTCGTAGCGGTCGATTCGAGAGAAAGCGTTCTGCAAGGCGGTGCGACGCGACATCGCTGCGCCGCCGTTCTCCCTCGTGCCGCCCAACTCCGCCAGATAATCGACCGCCGCCAGCACGCCGGCAATGCTCTCGTGGCTTTGCGTGCCGGTCATCCAGCGATCGGGAATCGTATTCGGCACCGGACGCAATTTGTAGACGGGAAGCTCCGACAGAAGCTCGCGTCGCCCCCACAACACCCCCACGTGCGGGCCAAAAAACTTGTACGCCGAGCAGGCCAGAAAATCGCACCCCCAGGCGTCGACGTCGAGCAGCGCATGCGGCGCGTAGTGGACCGCGTCGAGAAACGTCAGCGCGCCGGCCTCGCGAGCCCAGCGGCAGATGTCCTTCACCGGATTGATCGTGCCGACGGAGTTCGACGCGCATCCCACGGCGACGAGCTTCGTCCGCGACGACAGCTTGGCGCGGAGATCCTCGAGATCGAGCGTGCAGTCTTCCTGGCGAATGTCGACGTGGTGAACGGTCGCTCCGGCGTCACGCGCGGCCAGCACCCAGGGGGTTACATTGGCATCGTGATCGAGCCGCGTGACGATCACCTCGTCCCCCGGCTGCCAGGTTTTGCCCAGCGCGCGACTCAGCCCGAACGTCAGGGTCGTCATGTTGCCGCCGAACGCGACGGTGTCGGGATCGGCGGCGCCCAACAGATCGGCCACGGCGCGGCGTGCCTCGTCGAGCATGGCGTCGCTTTCGCGGCTCGTGGCAAAGACGCCGCCATGATTGGCGTTCATCGTGCGGTAGTAATGGCTCACCGCCTCGATCACGCGCAGCGGAACCTGGCTGCCCGCAGGACCATCGAGATAGACCACCGGGCGTCCGGCCCTCTCGCGCGACAGGGCCGGAAACTGCGCGCGGCACGCGGCCACATCCAGGGGAGCTACTCGAGCGGTAGGCGAACTTGCAACGGCAGACATCGGCGGAACGATCCTCTGACGAAGGTGTGTGAGAATTCACGGTGAGCGGTAGGACGCATCGGTACGATCGAGGACGAACATACAGCCCGGGCTGTGCGTGATGCAAATCTCGGGACGCGCCGCCGTCAAGGCTAACTGGGGCGTCACGCCGCAAGCCCAGAACAGCGGCTCTTCTCCCACTTCCAGCGGCACCGCCTCGCCGAAATCGGGCCGGGCGAGATCGGCGATCCCCAAGGCGGCCGGATCTCCCACATGCAGCGGTGGCCCGTGCATCGTGGGATAACGCCCCGTGATGCGCGTGACTTCGTCGATCTGCTCGGGCCGGTAAGGACGCATGCTCACGACCAAGGGACCGGCGAACTTGCCCGCCGACTCGCACGATCGATTCGTGCGATACATGGGCACGTTGCGTCCCAATTGCAGATGCCGCACCCGCAAGCCGGCGGCCTCCAGGTCGTGCTCGAAGCTGAACGAACAGCCGATGAGAAAGCCGACGAAATCGTCGCGCCACAACGACCGGACGTCGGTCGGCTCCTCGGCCTCGAGCACCCCCTGCCGAAACACGCGATACCTGGGCACATCCGTGCGTAAATCGGCGCCGGGCGCCACATCGTGAGGACAGGGATCGCCGGGGCTGGTTCGTGCCAGCACCGGACAGGGACGCGGATTGCGCCGGCAGAACTCGGCGAAATCGGCCGCATCACGCTCCGGCAGAATCACAAGATTCGTCTGCGCGTAGCCGACGGCCATACCGGGGGTGGGAGCCGTTACGTCGCCGGCGCGAATCGCGGCACGCAGCTCGGCGGCCGTCATCTTCGCATACGATTTCCGCGATACGCTCATCGCTCGTCGACGAATCGTCGCCCCTTGCCTTCAAAACGTGGAAGGCTCCCCGCCGGCGCGAGCGCGACTTCGATCTTCAGCCCTAAACGGAGTTGCAGTTCTTGTGCCACGCGTTCTGGCCGTGAAAGATGATCTTCGATCTCCAAACACAGTTGGTCCATCGACTGTCGCCTGGTAGCCGTGAGCCGATACTCGACGACCTCGGGAAAACCGCGCACGATCTCTTCGATGGCAGTCGGAAACACGTTCACGCCCCGTACCACCACCATATCGTCGGCGCGCCCCAAGACGCCGCCGGGCAAGAAGACAAACCGATTCTCGCCGCGTGCCTGCCACGAAGGTCGCACAAGATCCCCCGTGCGATAGCGCAACACCGGACTACCGCGGCGTCCGAGGGTCGTCAGAATCAACTCGGCCAGATCTCCTTCACCAGCGGGTTCGCCGGTAGCCACCGCATGGAACTCGGCGATGAATTCGCTCTCGAGGACGTGCAGACCCGTGCCGTCTCGATCGGGATAGCCCCAGGCGCCCACCTCGGTCGCCCCGGCATGATCGATGACGCGTGCATTCCAGGCCGATTCAAGACGCGCCCGCACTGTGGGAATGGAACCACCGGGCTCGCCGGCCAGTACCAGCGTGCGAACGTGCAGCTTCGACGTCACGATCTGATGTGCCAACCCGACCTCGGCCAGGTGCAGGGCATAGCTCGGTGTGCAAAACAGGGCGGTTGCGCCGCTCGTGCGAATGGCCTCGAGCCGTGCGAGCGTGCTCATCCCTCCGCCAGGAATGACCAGGCACCCGCGTTGGAGCGCGGCGTCATGCGCGCTCCAAAAGCCGATGTACGGCCCGAACGAGAAGGCCATGAAGAGCCGATCGCTGGGGCCCAACCCTGCCGCGTCGAGCGCGTACTGCCAGCAGTCGAGCCACCATTGCCAGTCTTCGGCCGTGTCGAGGACCTGTAGCGGCAAGCCATGCGTACCCGAGGTCTGATGGAAGCGCACGTAGCGCTCGAGTGGGTAGGTACGATTGGCCGTCCCGAGTTCCTCGTGCGGCAGTGGAGCGAGCAGCTCTTCCTTGTACGTGAAGGGGAGCCGAGCGAGTTCCTCGAACGACGTCAGCTCGAATCGGCCCGCCTGATGAAGCGGAGTGCGTGCATCGATAAGATCTGCCAACTTGCCGGCGTAAAAGCGATTGGCCGGCAGGATCTCGCCCAGCAAGCGGTTCAGGCGCGCCAACTGGTGCGCTTGCAACTGACTTCGATCGAGCGACTCGAGCCGTCGTCGTTCGATAGGGTTTGGTGCCGTGCTGGCAAGCGGAATCGTAGACATCGCCTGCATCATACGGAGGGACGCCGCGATCGACTAGCTTGAGCGTCGAGGCTCACGGCGCCTTGGCCTGCGCATTCTTGCGGCGCGTTTGCATCCAGTTGCGATACTCGGGGGAGGCGACAAAGCGTTTGTAGCCCGACACCTTGGTCAGATCGGCGAGTTGCTGTCCCAACCCTTCCAGGGCTTCCAACTGCTTGACGACCTCGGCGAAGTCATTCTGATAGAGGGCGCAATTGATCCGCGAGAGGCGTGCCGGCACCAGCCCCGGCTCGGCCAGGATCGCGTTATCGATCCATTTCTGCGCCAGGCCCAACTGTGCGATCTGCAGATAGAGGTTCCCGCGCAGCAGCAGGAGAAAAGGGTCGCCTCCGATCGATTTTTCGAGTCGCTCGATAGCCGCCAGCGCCTCGTCGCGCTTGCCCAGCTTGTTGTAATCTCCCATCAACTGCAGATCGAACGTGGGGTCGCCGGGAAAGAGACTTCGCGCCTCGTCGATCGTCTTCTGCCAGCCGTGCAGTCCCAACTTCGGGGCCGAGCGCAGCTTCAGCAAAAAGATCGGCTTCTCGCGTTGCAGCGTACTCGGCAAGAGGACGTACGCCGCCAACAGATCGTCGTGGTCCCCCGAATTAATCCCCTGGACCATGCGTTCGCACGTTTCCAGATGTCGCACGAATTCGCGATCCTTGGCGCTCGTGCGTGAAAGGGCGTCTGGATTCGTTCGCGCCAGGGAGGAAAGGACGTAACGATGAAACGTCTCCGAAATGTATTCTCCCGAGGAGAACAGATATAAATCACCGGCCAGCACAGCGCCATCGACACGCCGGATCAGGGGGACGAACTGATAGGTCACGCCGCCACTGCCTGGAAAAAGCAGGCGGCAGACCAACTCGGGCCGCCCGGCGCGATAGCGTACGCGCAGCGGTTTGTAGGTCGAACCCGCCCCGAACTCGCCGATAATCGGATGAGCATCGCCGGCCACGAGCCCGTCGATGCCGCGAAATTTCGCCAGGAGCTCGGGACCGTCGAACTTCGTGGAATCGATTCCCGTCGAACCGCGCACGAGAATGGCGTCCCAATCGAACAGCCCATTGATGCGATTCGCCTCGCCCGAGGCCACGGCCACTTTGAACGAGTCGAAGAAGGCCTGGGCTTCTTGCTGCGTGGGCTTGGGTAGCGCCGAGGTCGTTTCGGCAGACGCCTCGTCGGATGGTCCCTCCCCGGCCGGTGCAGGATTCGGCGGTGAATCTTCCGCCGCTGTATCGACCGGCGGTTTCAGGCCGGCGGGTGAAACCGCCGTGGCAGACTCCTGCGCGTGGCAGGGCACGCCGCCAGCGACCCAACCAAGCACCCCCGTGACGACCCATATCTTCAGCGGCCGCAGCAGAACAGCGGCAAGCCAGCGCGAGAACATCCGAGAACCTCGAGCAGCAAGAGACGAGCAAGGACGTGAAGTTCCCCCCTTCGGCTCAGCATAACTGTGCTCGTCGGGACAAGCAATTTTTGGACGTCGGCGTTTTTCCGACGCGGCAATGTGCAAGACGTGTCGCTCTCTAAGGGATGGAACGAACAAGTGACGCCGCAGTCCACCAGCCTTCGAACACGGTAAACTTCCCTGGTTCGAGCAGCGGTGAGCCGCTATTCTGGGCAATCGTTTCTGCCGCCGCACCACACGCGTCTCGCCGCTAGCCCCTCGTATGTCCGAAGCCAATCGCAAGACCGCGCTGGGGATCGTCTTCCTGACGGTCTTCATCGATCTGCTGGGATTCGGTCTCGTGCTGCCCTTGCTGCCGATCTACGGCAAGGTCTTGATGGCTGATTTCACGCCGGCCGCGCGCGGCGCTTCGATCGGCGCCCTCATGGCGAGCTTTTCCGCCATGCAGTTTCTCTTCGCACCGCTGTGGGGCAGACTCTCCGACCGCATCGGACGACGCCCCGTGCTGATGGTTGGCCTGGCCGGCTCGACCCTGGCCTATTTCCTCTTTGCCGTGGCGGCGTGGGAAGAGAGCCTCCTGCTCCTCTTCATCTCGCGCGTGGGGGCGGGCATCGCCGGGGCCACGATCCCTACGGCCCAGGCCTATATCGCCGACGTGACCGATTTCGAGAACCGCGCGCGGGGCATGGCTCTGATCGGCGCGGCGTTCGGCCTGGGCTTCACCTTTGGCCCCCTGGTCGGCGCCTTGGGCTTTCTGGCCGTCGACGAGCACGTCGCCGCGACCAGCCTCAACCCTTGGCCCGGCTACCTGGCCAGCCTGCTGTCGGGCTCGGCTTTGCTCGTCGCGTTCTTCAAGTTGCCCGAGTCGTTGCGTCCCGACTCGACCTCGGCCGCGCGCCGCGCGTTCGACTTTGCCGCCATGCGCGATGCCCTGACGGTTCCCTCGGTGGGGCTGCTCGTGGGGACATTCTTCGTGTTCGTGTTCGGCTTTGCCTGCTTCGAATCGACCCTCTCGGTGCTGCTCGATCGCGAGCGGAGCGGGGGGGGCTTCGACTTCGGCCCACGTGGCATCCTGCTCATGTTTGCCTACATTGGCGTGACGCTCACCTTTGCCCAGGGCTTTCTCGTTCGCCGATTGTCGAAGCGCTGGCCCGAGACGTCGCTGGCGGTTTTAGGGGGAGGCGTGTCGCTGGTGGGCTTCGTGCTGCTGGCCCTGGCCAGCCAGATGCACAGCTTTCCGCTGCTGATGGTGGCCCTCTTCGTCGAGGTGACGGGCTTTGCCTTTGTCACCCCCTCGGTGCAGTCGTTGATCTCGCGGCGGAGCGATCCCGCCAAGCAGGGTGGCATCCTGGGCGTGGCCCAGAGCGCCGGCTCGCTGGCACGGATCCTGGGACCGCTCGTGGGCAATACCTTGTTCGAAGTGGCCAGCACTCTCCCCTTCTGGTCGGCCGCCGCTCTGATGGCGCCGGCGATCGCGATGCTCGCCGCCGCCCGAACAGGGAAAGACTTTTCCTCCGCCAGCGAATAGACTGCGGACTTCGTGGCAGTCCTGTCTCGACCGCCACGCCGACGAGTTCTCGCTGCTGGAGGTAGCCCGCATGTCCAACGTCGCCCATTTCGACCCCAATCCCACTCCTCCCCCCTCGAAGAACTGGTTCGGGCGGAACTGGCTCTGGTTCGTGCCGGTCGTGCTGCTCTCGACCGGATGCTTCTGCTGCCTGGGGTGCGGCGGGCTGTTCTTTGGCGTGCTGCAGTCGCTCAAATCGAGCGAGCCCTATCAGATGACCCTGGCCCACGTGCAATCCGATCCCGAGGTGATCGAACTCCTGGGCGAGCCCATTACCGACGATGGATATTTCGTGGGGGGGAACATCTCGGTCGAAAATGGCGACGGCAACGCGACCCTGTATTTCAAGGTGAAGGGGCCCAACGGCACGGCGGGCGTCAGCAGCAACGCCGTTCGCGAGACGGGTCAATGGCGGCTGACCTATGTCGAAGTCGCTCCCGACGATGGCTCCGATCCCATCGTCTGGCCTCCGGAGGCCCGGCAGCAGATCCCCGAGATCGACCTGCGATTCGACGGCGCGGTGATGCCCGCCGACGAAAGCCCGGTAGACGAGACCGCTGATCCGGCGACGGAAGAGCCAACCGAAGATGCCTCGCAGGATAGTCGCTTGGACAGCGATTCGGCAGAGAACCCGTAGCGTCCTAACGGCGGCCGAGGGGCCGAGTTTCTCTGAGAAGTTCCCCACTTCATTTTGACAACCCCGCGCCGGGCGGCTACAAGGGCGGGTGGTCTCCCGTGGGAAACGCCACGCACCTTTCAGTGGCGGTGAGACCATCGCACCTTTTGTGGCCTCGATGAGCGGACTCGGCCAGCGCGCCCTGCCCGTCGTGGTATTGTCGTCGATTCAGGCTGGGAGTACGCCGCAATGAAGCTGTACGAGAATCTGCTGAATGCCGCCCGCGAGGAACCGGATGCCATCGCCCTGGAATTCATGGGCATGCAATTTCCTTATTTCCTGGTAGCGCACGACGCCCGTCGTGTGGCGGCCGGGCTCGTGGCGCTAGGGCTCAAGCCGGGCGATTCCGTCGGCTGCATGCTCCCGAACATTCCGCAGTTCGTCGCCGTCTACTACGGCACGCTGATGGCTGGCTGTGTCTTCGTGCCGATGAACGTCATGCTGCTCGGCCCCGAGGTCGAGTACGTCGTGCGCGACAGCAACATCAAGGCGCTGGTCACGTACGAGATGTTCGCCGAGCCGGCCGCCGCCGGCATCTCGAAGCTCGACAACCCGCCCCACCTCTTCATCGTCGGCACGAACACGCAGGGTCACAAGTCGTACGCCGAGCTGATGGGGGACGGCGAATCGTTCATCCCCGTCGACGTCGACACCAACCTGCCGGTGATGCGGCTCTATACCTCGGGCACGACGGGCAAGCCCAAGGGGGCCGAGATCACCAACGCCAACGTGATCGCCAACCTCGAAATGTTCGAATCGATCCTTCCCCACGACAAGGGAGACAAGGCGCTCTGCGTGCTGCCGTTGTTCCACTGCTTCGCGCTGAACGGCGTGCTCAACGCCTCGGTGCGCCATCGCACCGCCGTGGTGTTGCATCCGCGGTTCGAGTTGGAAACCGCCTTCAAGAGCCTGGCCGAAGATAACATCGCCTCGTTCGCGGGCGTGCCGACGATGTTCTTCTACCTGCTCAAACATCCAGAAATGGGCAAAGCAAAATTCCCCAAGCTGCGCTACTGCATCTCGGGGGGCGCCGCGATGCCCGTCGAGGTGATGAACCAGTTCGAGGCCACGACCGGCGTGCCAATCTACGAGGGCTTCGGCCTTACCGAGACCACGGTCAGCGTCTGCATCAACCGGCCCGACCATCGCAAGATCGGCTCGATCGGTCAGCCGTTCGAGGGGGTCGAGATGAAGATCTTCGACGAGGCCGATCAGGAACTGGCCAACGGCGAGGTGGGGGAGGTGGTGATCCGCGGCCCCAACGTGATGCGCGGCTATCTGAACAAGCCCGAGGAAACGGCCGAGGCCCTGCGCAACGGCTGGTTCCACACGGGCGACCTCGGCTACCGCGACGACGAGGGCTTCTTCTTCATCGTCGATCGCAAGAAGGACATGATCATCAAGGGTGGCTTCAACATCTACCCGCGCGAGATCGAGGAGGTGATCTACCAGCTTCCGCAAGTGGCGGAAGCGGCGGTGATCGGGGCCTTCGACGAGATCAAGGGAGAGCACATCGTGGCCCTGGTCTGCTGCAAGCCGAACCAGGAGCTGACGCGCGAGGCGCTTTGCGCGCATCTTGAATCGCAGTTGGCCAAGTACAAGCTGCCACAGGAGTACATCTTCCGGGCGGAGCTGCCCAAGGGCCCGACCGGTAAGATCCTGAAACGCGAGTTGCGGAACGAATGGGCCCAGTGGAACCGCGACCGAGTGCATGGCCACGGGCAGGCACACGAAACGGCGACGGCGTGAGCGTCGCTGTAGCCCGGTGAACGATGGCCAACGCTCGCAAAAGAGTCGCCCGCACACGTAAGCGATACGTGTGGGTCGTGATCCATTGCGAGTACTTTCCGACGACGGCACCGCCGTGCGAACGTCCGTGGATCGATGAGATGGTGTTCCACGTCGCAGGGTCTTTGCGCGTCGCGGAAGAATATGTCCGCATTCATCAAGGAATGCCCTACTCGTGGTGGAAGGTGGAACGCCGCGCCGTCGATGAGGCCGACTCTAACGCCGATGATCGGCCGGTAACCACGTTCTACAACCATCGTGGGACGAAACGCGCCAACCCTCCGCACGCCTGGGCGCGTAAGGCGTTTGACAAGTGGCAAGCGGAAGAGGCATTGGCCTCAGATTGATCGCTCCGGCACTTCCGTCAACGGGCGCATCGCTGGCCTTCGCACGATTCCAAGTTGACAAAGCCCGAATGTTGTAATATAAATCAACAAACAGCCACTGACGATGCGGCCAATCACGGCGTACGACGTGCCGCAACCGCGATGAAGGGGTGAGAAGCGACCATGGCAAAAAGTCGTAGCGTGCGCAGGCATGTCCGAACGGAAGAGCAGAAAACGCGTGACGAGCAGTTACGCTCGAAGTATCAAACCACGCGACCTTCTCTCGCCGATTTGCAGCGGTCGCAAGAGTATTCTACCGCCGTGACCCAACTCGAATGTCTCGAGTTGATGGATTTTGTGGCGCGTCTCAAGGCCAGGCGCGAGGCATTGAATCTCAGCCTCGCCGATGTGGCCACGAAGTCGGGCATCGACCGCGCCGCCATCTCGCGGCTCGAGAACGGGCAAGTGGAGAATCCGACCTTCGGCACCTTGAAGCGAATTGCCCAGGCACTGAATCAGCACCTGCGACTCGTGCTGGAAGACGAGCCGGCCGAGACACGATCCGCGCCGCGTTGACGTTGGGTTCCGGATTGTACTGGCGGTCGCGTGTCATTGTGGTGAGATCGTTTTTTTGCCAAACGGCAACAGGAGAGCAAGAATCGACCCCGCCACTGCGCAGACTGCGACATAGATCGCCCACGTTTCGGTTTGTCCGGGGTCCGCTCCATTCCAATAGCCACGCGGCTGGCCAAGGTAATCTCCCGTGCAGCCGCCCACTATCGTGCAGAACAAGATGAATGCAAATCTCTGCATGTACGCGATTTTACCGCGCGGGCGGCGGCGGTTCCAAGAAATCTCGACTCGATAGTGAGCCAGCACCCCCACAGCGAGAATTCGTCCCCCCTCTCCCCGTCTGCTGGCCTGATGGGTTTGGCATCTCGCAAAGTTCCATACCAGGCGTGTAGGCGGTTGATGATTTCCAGCGGCAAGAGTTCAGCGCCGGATGGCCAGCCCGAATTCATCCGCCTGCGCGGCGTACG
This sequence comes from Pirellulales bacterium, assembly GCA_019636335.1. Classification (NCBI taxonomy): domain Bacteria; kingdom Pseudomonadati; phylum Planctomycetota; class Planctomycetia; order Pirellulales; species Pirellulales bacterium. The sequence continues at coordinate 119,111 of JAHBXR010000012.1, read as the reverse complement.
GGTACTCTTCAACTACCCACGGCCGATCTTCGCGTCTATCTCGAGACGAGCACTTTGGTTGCGCGTTGCGCTAGCGCCATCCATGCTTGACCCTGCTTCCGTGGCCGTCGAAGACGCCGGCCCTCTCGCAGAAAATGCTGCTCGGCTGTAACGCAAGACGATGCCTCATCGACAATTCTCTTAGAGTCACGAGGCAGCGATGGATGATTGGGCGGCAATCCTGAAGGAACACGGTCCACGTGTCTGGCGGACCGTGTATCGGATATTGAGCCACTTTCCCGACGCTGAGGACTGTTATCAGGACACGTTCGCCGCGGCTTGGCAGTTCTCACAGAACCGAGCCGTCGTCGAATGGGCGCCATTCCTTACCTGTCTCGCCACTCGCAAGGCTATCGACCGATTGAGATCCCGCGTTCGGGAAGACTCGAAAACAGAGCGGCTGAATGGCTGTCCAGAATCCGTTGCAGCCCCACACAACCCCTTGCAGACCATCCAAATGGCAGAGCTCCTCGATCGCGTTCGGAGAATCCTCCCAGAACTTCCCGACAAGCAAGCAGAGGTATTCTGGCTCGCGTGCGTCGAAGAATTATCCAACGCACAGATCGCAGAGCGTCTGCAGATTCCGGGAGCGACCGTTCGCGTATTGCTCCACCGCGCCCGAACCCGCCAGCAGCTTCTCCTTGGCAACTCCGGATCGCCGGTTGGAGCCGAATCATGAGCGATAACCATTCGTCAAATCACGACGCAGTGCAACAGGCCATCGACGGCTTCCGACACATGTCCGTGCCCGATCGGCCCGCAGATTCGGCAGTTGTGGCACGGCTGGAAGCGAATCAATTAACGACAGCCCGACTTTCCACTCCGCTATCGACCAAGAGGAGATTTGTCATGCGCGCGCTCGTTCCCTCCAGCGTGGCCGCCACCCTGATCATTGGCCTTCTGGCGACTTTCCTTTGGACGAATCCGTCGTCTTCTGCCATCGCGCAAGTCCTCGAGGCTGCCGAGATGCACAAGCTCGTCAAATATAAGGTAACGCAAACGACAGACGACAAGCGCTACGGGACTAATTCGGCAACGAGTGTCATGTATGCCGATCTCGCCGCACCACGATATCGAGAGGAACGCCAAGCGCTGACCTGGAATGACACCGTCGAAACGGACTTTGTCTACATTCAGAACGGGCCCAAAAATCGGGCGCTTGCCGTGCTAACGGAGGCCGTCGTACCAGATGCGGAACGAGACGGGGGAAAATCTACTATCGCGAAGGCCTATAAAGAAAAGCATGGCGACGGACGCAGAGAGGCATCACTGAGCCCGGTTGCCGAGGCATCGCAGCAAGCTCAGCCGCTGCTCGAGAGCCTCCGGGAACTCGAACGACACAAGGACATCGTGACTTCGAGAGAGAAGCTGAACGGCCTCGACACGGTCCAATATTACCTGGAGCAAGACAAGAAGACGACCAAGCTCTGGATCGACACCAAGACCAACCTGCCCGTGCAGCTCGAGTACGAGATGCTGGAACCAACCTCAGACATCGCGGTCAACCGGTGGGTACTTTCCGATTTTGAGTGGGACCCGCAGGTGCAAGGCTTCTCCACACTGGATGCAATCTTCGATACGACCCCGCCCGAAGGCTACACGCTTACCGACCGAACGATCGAAAGCCCCCCTCGATAACGGTCGCGATCGTGGCCGACGCCTTGGACTTGCCCTATAGCTCGATGGAAGAATCTCGAGGCGACGAGTGCTGGATGCAAAACACATCGAGAGACATAGCGAAAAGCGGCACGAGCCTCGATTTGCCCCCCTTCTCCCCGTCTGCTAGCCTGATGGGTTTGGACATCTGTCGAAATTCCATACTGGGCGCGTAGGCGGTTGATGATTTCCAGCGGCAAGAGTTCAGCGCCGGACGGGCAGCCCGAGTTCATCCGCCTGCGCGGCGTGCGGGTCCATAACCTCAAGAATCTCGACGTCGATATCCCGCGCGATCGGCTGGTTGTCCTCACGGGGCTCAGCGGCTCGGGCAAGAGTTCGCTGGCTTTCGATACTCTCTATGCCGAGGGACAGCGACAGTACGTCGAGAGCCTCTCGGCCTACGCGCGGCAATTTCTGCACCAGCTCGAGCGACCCGACGTCGATCTGATCGATGGCCTGCAACCTACGATCGCCGTCGAGCAGCGCGCCGGCAGCCAGAATCCGCGCAGCACGGTGGCCACCGTTACGGAGATCTACGACTACCTGCGTCTGCTCATGGCCCGCTGCGGCCTTCCGCACTGCTACATCTGCGGCGAGCCGATCCGGCAGCAGACTCCCGAGGCGATTCTCGACCGCCTGATGTCGTTGCCCGAGAAGAACAAGGCGATGATCCTCGCCCCGGTCGTGCGCGGCCGCAAAGGCCAGCATCGCGAGGTCTTCGAGTCGCTCGAGAAGGCGGGTTTCGTCCGCGTGCGCGTCGACGGCATCGTGTACGAGCTCAGCGCCGTGCCCGAACTGACGCGGCAAAAGAACCACGACATCGAGGCCGTGGTCGATCGCGTGATCATCCGCGAAGGAATTCGTCCGCGGCTGGCCGAGTCGATCAACCTGGCCATTCGCCACGGCGACGGTCTGGTGATCGTCTCCTACCACGAAGCGGCCGACGACGGCCCCGGCACCTGGTGCGACGTGCTGTTCAGCATTCACCTGGCCTGCCCGCGCTGCCAGATCAGTTACGAAGAAATCGAGCCGCGCTCGTTCAGCTTCAACAGCCCGCACGGGGCCTGCCCGACGTGCGAGGGACTGGGCGCGCGGGTCGAGTTCGATCCTGATCTGGTACTTCCCGACCGCTCGCTTTCGCTGGCCGAGGGGGCCATCGCGCCGTGGAAGAATGGTGGCGCCGCGGCGCACAAGCGGCACGACGAACTACTGAAAGGTTTTGCTAAGGCGAACCGCGTCGACCTGGCGACGCCGCTGGCCGACTGGAAGCCGGCGCAGCTCGAAAAGCTGCTCCGGGGCGATGCGCGTGATTTCGCCGGCCTGCTGGTCCTGTTGGAACAAGAGTACGTCACCGCGATGGGAGACACGAATCGCGAGCGTCTCGAGCGTTTCCGCGGCAGCGTGCGCTGCCCCGACTGCGACGGAGCGCGGCTGCGTCCCGAGGCGCGACACGTGCTCGTCGACGGCACGGCCATTCAACAATTCACGGCCCTCTCCGTGGACGACGCCCGGCCACGGTTCGCGTCGATCGAATTCGACGAGGCCGATGCGCCGATCGGTGAACCGCTCATCGCCGAGATCTCCAAACGGCTCGACTTCCTCGCCAAGGTGGGGCTCGGCTATCTCACGCTCGATCGCGCGGCCGATACCCTCAGCGGCGGCGAGGCGCAGCGCATCCGGCTCGCCACGGGACTCGGCTCGGGCCTGGTCGGCGTCTGCTACGTGCTCGACGAGCCCTCGATCGGACTACACCCGCGCGACAACGATCGTCTGATCGATGCTCTCTGCGATCTTCGCCAGCAGGGCAACAGCGTGGTCGTCGTCGAGCACGACGAGGCGATGATCCGCGTGGCCGAGCATCTGATCGACCTGGGCCCCGGCGCCGGCCGCGAGGGGGGCCATCTTGTCGCGCAAGGCACGCTGGCCGAGGTGGAACAAAACCCGGCGTCTCTCACGGGGCGTTACCTCTCGGGCCAGGCACGGATCGAAGTCCCGAGCGAGCGCCGCGCGACGACCGTCAAGCACTCCATCACGCTCGAAGGGGCCACGCTCAACAACTTGAAGGATGTTTCGGCACGATTTCCGCTGGGGGCGCTGGTCTGCATCACGGGAGTCAGCGGCTCGGGCAAGAGCAGCCTGATGAACGAGACCCTCGCCCGGGCGCTGGCACGCAAGCTGGGGAACAACGCCGCGAAGCCTGGCCCTTACAGCAGCCTCCGCGGCGCGAGTCAGATCGACAAGTTGGTCGAGATTGATCAATCTCCCATCGGCCGCACACCGCGCAGCAACCCGGCCACATTCACGGGCCTGTTCGACGAGATTCGCAAGGTCTTCGTCGCCACGCGCGAGGCGAAGCTGCGTGGTTACAAGGTGGGACGGTTCAGCTTTAACGTGAAGGGGGGACGCTGCGAGCATTGCCAGGGGCAGGGGGTCGAGAAGATCGAGATGAACTTCCTGCCCGACCTGCACGTCCCCTGCCCCGTTTGCGAAGGAGCACGCTTCAATCGCCAGACGCTCGAGGTGCGCTACCGCGGATTGAACATCGCCGAGGTACTCGACCTGGGCGTCGAAGAGGCGTGCGGCTTCTTCGAAAACTATCCGGCCATCGTGCGTATGCTCGACTGCCTGCGCGACGTGGGTTTGGGCTATGTGAGCCTGGGGCAATCCTCGACCACCCTCTCGGGCGGCGAGGCGCAGCGCATCAAGCTCGCCGCGGAGCTCGGCCGCCCCAGCACGGGGCACACGCTCTACCTGCTCGACGAACCGACCACCGGCCTGCACTTCGAAGACGTGCGGCGCCTGCTGGGCGTGCTCAACCGGCTGGTCGACGTCGGCAACACGGTGATCGTGATCGAACACCACCTCGACGTGATCAAGTCCTCCGACTGGCTCATCGACCTGGGGCCGGAAGGAGGCGCCGCCGGCGGGCAGATCATCGCCACGGGGACGCCGGAAGAAGTGGCGGCCGTGGCGGAGAGCCATACAGGAACGTGCTTGCGGGGGATATTGACTACCTAGCAAGGACGTCGCCCCAAAGTTACTCAGTCGGCGAGGACTCCTCGACAAGTGGATTCCGTTGATCGGCTAGTGCAATCGCGGCGATTTCCCGGCATGATGTCAGCGCCCGCCTCTTTTCTCAGCGTTCTTGGCGGATTCAAATCGGCGACGACTTACCTGTTCTGCATTGCGTCCGGAATTAAGCATATGTTGGCAAAACACATGGGGCGACTAGCTCGCGCATTAGCTTCACTGATCGTGTTGGGAAGCATCATCAGTGTGCCCTGCTTTGCCGATGACAAGACGCTCCCCAACATCGTCGTCATCTTTACCGATGACATGGGCTATGGCGATCTCGGCTGCTATGGCCATCCCACAATTCGCACGCCGCAGCTCGACCAGATGGCGGCCGAGGGGCTTCGCTTTACGCAGTTTTATTCTTGCGCACCCGTTTGCACGCCCAGTCGTGCCGGACTGCTCACCGGGCGGCTGCCGATTCGCAGCGGCCTGTGCAGTTCGAAGCGGCGCGTGCTGTTTCCCGATTCGACCGGCGGTCTCCCAGACGAGGAGATCACCCTGGCCGAGGCCCTTTCCGCGCACGGCTACCAGACGATTTGCATCGGCAAGTGGCACCTCGGGCATCAACCGTCATACCTGCCGACAAAGCACGGCTTCGACCACTACTTCGGCATCCCCTACAGCAACGACATGAGCGCGGCGACGAACGCCGCCGGCAAGCTGCGCAACTGGCCGCCGCTGCCGCTGATTCGCGACCTCGAAACAATCGAGACCGAGCCGGACCAGGGGAAGCTCACCGAGCGCTACACCGAAGAGGCGATTCGTTTCATCAACGAAGCGACCACGCCGGAAAATCGCGAGCGACCGTTCTTCCTGTACCTGCCCCATACGATGCCACACGTGCCGGTCTTCGCCAGCGAGCGCTTCGCCGGCCAAAGCCCGCGCGGGTTGTATGGCGATGTGATCGAGACGATCGACTGGAGCACGGGCGAGATCCTCCGCACGCTGCGCGAGAAGGGGCTGGCCGACAACACGCTCGTCTTCTTCACGAGCGACAACGGGCCGTGGCTGAGCCAGAAGATGCGAGGCGGCTCGGCAGGACTATTGCGAGGCGGCAAGGGAAGCACCTGGGAAGGAGGCCAGCGAGTGCCGGGCATCGCCTGGTGGCCCGGCCGTGTGAAGCCGGCCACGACGCAGGCCATCGCCTCGAACCTCGATTTGTTTCCCACCTGTCTTGCCCTGGCCGGCGTGCCGGCGCCCAGCGACCGCCCGCTCGACGGACTCGACATCACGCCGGTCCTCGATGGCGACCCGTCCGGCCCGCGCACCGTGTTTCTGTATTATCGCGACGACGAGCCCTTCGCCCTGCGGAAGGGACCGTGGAAGATCCACGTGAAGTCGCAGGCGGGCTACGGACAAGTGAAGCCCGACCTGCACGATCCGCCTCTGCTCTTCCACCTGGACCACGATCCGAGCGAGACGGTCGACGTGGCGAAGGAGCATCCCGAGGTGGTCAAAGATCTGCTCGACGAGTTGGCGCGGCACAAGGCCGCGATCGAGCCGGGCAAGCCGCAGTTGGAGTAAGATGCGAGTTAACTCGAATCGGTGAGTTTTCTTGACTTTCACGCGACCTCCATTACGGTGTTCGCATGTCAAAGTGGTTTCACACCTTTGCCGCACAATCTCCGCACGGGGCCGCTGGCGATTCTTGGCCAGTGGGAATCCACGAGGCAAAGTTTCGCGGAATCCAGCGTGCAGGCCACACCGTTAAGCTGGCCCGGCTGGCACTCGTCGAGGAAGTGCTACTGGATCCCGAGAGCATCATCCGCGGATGGGATCGACCTGATACCGATGACTGCATGGTATATGTGGGCCGACCTGCGCGAGACTTTCGTGGCGTAGGGATCGAAACCCCCGCACCCAGTGGAATGATGTTCCTTGTGTTCGTCCGGCCGGATGGCACCATTGACGACTGGTGCTGGCGGCCTATTCAGCGTGACGATGAGGCTGATTCGCCCGAAGGCCTTGGCGGCGCAACGATTTGGCCCCCAGTCGATCGCGCGTAGTGCCCGGAGAGGGCAGGCGATGAAATTAAGCTTGCTTGCGTGCGGTCGTACGCAAGAATTAAGATATAAAGCGGCTGTGCTGGGATTCCTCTTTCCAATCGCCCTTTGACGCCACCGAGATCTGCATGTCCATCTCCAAGCAACTGACCGATTTACTCGATCGTGAGCTTGCAGCATCCGAGTTCCAGCCGTATCTGGATCTCAGTGAGGACGGCGATGCGCTGAATTTTTACTTTCGTCCCGACGCGGATTACTCCAAGCGGCTGACGGACCATGTAACGTTGTTTCTGTCGCTCGACAAGCACGAGATCGTGGGCTGTCGGATCAAGGGTATCCGCGGCATCCTCGAGGATCTGCCAAACTACGTGCAAGTAAGCCACGAAGGCATCAAGTTATCGGTCATCTTCTGGTCGTTTCGCGGTGGAGTCGAAGACGAAGAAGTTCGTCGGGCCTTCAATGTGCTCGGTCGCGCTGCGTCGGCCTTGACCATCGAACTCGCTTGATTGCGCAGTAGAGCCGCTCCATTCGAAGTTTGCTCACTACTCGTGGTCAACTCTTCTCGCAGCCAGTTGCCCGTCGGCCCTCGATCTGGCACCCTTGGTGTCTCTGCACGCGCCCTGCCGGGTCAATTCCATCCGACGAATTGGCGCGGCACAAGGCCGCGATCGAGCCGGGCAAGCCACAGTTGGAGTGAACGGATCCAGTTCGGTCCGCCGCGTGTCTTCGTTCTGGGCCACATGCTTTCGAGGTTCATCCCATGACGAACGAGAATCCCTACAAAGCTCCGAAAGAGACGGGTCAAAAAGGGGGGTCGACGCGTTGGACAGCAGGTACCGTTGTCTGGTTCGCAATCACAGGATTCTTCATCCTCTGGCTTGCGTACTTTCTCGGCTTATTCTTTTGGTCGCTTTTCGCTGAGGATCCCGGCGAGGCGCAGCCGGCAATGTTCGTACCGCCCTGCATTATTATCGGGGTTTTCACTGCTCTGTCCCTATGGAGCGCTGTTCGACGTTGGAAGGCTGGCCGGGGTTCCGCAACACCATAATCGATCACTACCCCGGCTGTTTCAGACCGCGTACCGCATTAGAATTGGAAAATCGGACACCACGGCTTCGTCAAGCTCGGAGACAGCCCATGGCGGTCACCATCGAATTGCCCAAGGAACTGGAAGACTCGCTCCGCGCGCAATTCGACAACCTGGACGCCGCCGCCAAGGAAGCCGCGCTCGTGGAGTTCTATCGTCAAGAAAAGCTGGCTCACCACGAATTGTCACACGCGCTTGGCTTGAGCCGATACGAGACCGACGGCATCCTGAAGCGGCATGGCATTGCTTACGACATTTCGCTCGAAGAGCTGGATGAGCAGCTCCGAGTCTTGCGAAGCGGCCGCACACCATGATCGTTGTCTCGGACACGAGTCCCATCAACTACCTCGTTTTGGTGAATGCGATCGAGGTATTGCCCCGAATTACCTCGCCGCGACGATGAGCGGTGACGAATAAGATAAACCGCTTGGAACGAAGTCGATCCATAAGCACAACCCACCGCCGCACCACAAGGACCCGCGCATGTCCGCTTTTCCCGAAGTCGAGAAGATTCGCTACGAAGGCCCCCAGACCAAGAACCCGCTGGCGTTCCGCCACTATGACGAGAACGCCGTGATCGAAGGTCGCACGATGAAGGAGCACTTCCGCTTCGGTGTCGCCTACTGGCACACCTTCCGCGGCGCCGGCGCCGATCCGTTCGGGCCGGGCACCGCGCTGCGCCCCTGGGAGGCCGCCACCGATTCGGTCGACAACGCCATCCAGCGCGTGCGTGTGGCCTTCGAATTCATCGAGAAGCTGGGCGCCCCGTTCTACTGCTTCCACGATCGCGACGTGGCGCCCGAGGGAGCCACGCTGGCCGAATCGAACAAGAATCTCGATGCCATCGTCCGCGTGCTGAAAGAAGAGCAGCAGCGCACCGGCATCAAGCTGCTGTGGGGCACGGCCAACCTGTTCAGCAATCCCCGCTACGTGCATGGCGCCGCCACCAGCCCCAACGCCGACGCCTTTGCCTATGCGGCCGCGCAGGTGAAGAAGGCGATTGAAGTCACGCACGAGCTGGGGGGCGAGAACTATGTCTTCTGGGGTGGCCGCGAGGGGTATCAAACCCTCTGGAACACCGACATGAAGCGCGAGCTCGACCACCTCGCCACCTTCATGCGGATGGCGGTCGAGCACAAGCAGTCGATCGGCTTCCAAGGTCAGTTCCTCTTCGAGCCGAAGCCCAAGGAGCCGACGAAGCACCAGTACGATTTCGATGCGGCGGCCTGCATCAACTTCCTCCGTGCGTACGGACTCGAGGACCACGTCAAGCTGAATCTCGAGACGAACCACGCCACGCTGGCCGGCCACACGATGCAGCACGAGCTCGAATACGCCGGCTCGCAGGGCTTCCTCGGCTCGATCGACGCGAACACGGGTGACCTGCTCCTCGGTTGGGACACCGACCAGTTCCCGACCGACATCTATCTCACCACGCAGTGCATGTTGTCGATCCTGAAGTATGGCGGGCTCGCGCCAGGCGGCGTGAACTTCGACGCCAAGGTGCGCCGCGAGAGCTTCGAGCCGGTCGATTTGTTCCACGCCCACATCGGTGGCATGGATGCCTTCGCCCGGGGGTTGAAGATCGCCGCCGCGATTCGGGCCGACGGCGAGCTCGACCGCCTGCTCGAGGAGCGTTACAGCTCTTGGGACAGCGGCGTCGGCGCCGAGATCGAGTCGGGCAAGCAGAGCTTCGCCAAGCTCGAGAAGTACATGCTCGAAAAGGGCGAAATCACGCCCAACCGCAGCGGCCGGCAAGAGATGCTCGAGAATCTGATCAATAGCTATCTGTAAGCGACTGCCAAGTGCGCCGTCGCTCGCTCGTACCTCGTCGTTCACCCACTCTGCCAGCAGGAGCAGACATGACGGCGGTCGACTTGAACGCAGGCACTCGCTATGCGCCGGCCGACCGCCGTCGCGCGCAATGGTTGTATGCGGATCTCTGTCTGCGCGACAAGGCGGCGCTCATCGCGACCGATCACGGACGCCGGGCCGGGTGGTTCGTCTACGCACACGATCGGTATGTCTGCTCGTTGGATTTCTATTCGCGCCCCGACCCTGTATGGGATACCTATGAGGTGGTCGACGCGGACGCGGCGCACGACGTCGCGAACGATGCCTTCTGGCAAGACGAAAGTCACCTTCGCTTTGCGAATCGAGCGAACCCGCAATTCGAGCTCCTCCACGCCCAGTGTCGCTGGGATGCCGAGCACCGGCGCGTGCTGGCCAGCGGGCTGTTCCTTCCGTTTCACGTCTCGCACGGCGACCGACTGGCGCTCGCCGTGCGCCGCCTCTACCGCGAAGTGCGGCCCACGGATGAAGAGTAGCGGAGTCGCAAGTCCAAAATGACCCGGCGTTGTCAAACTCCAATTTCAGCGTCTTGTTTGGCGAGTTGCCGTCGGTTTGTTGCGCCCTGACAGGGCTTTGATGGAAGGATTCCGTGGCGATCCGATTCCCCGGGCGTTGCCCGGGGCTAGCTTAGGCCGCCCCTTCGGGGCACTTCGCGGTGACGACTCTCCTGTCCTCGCCCGCTAACCGGCGCCGCTCCGGAAAATTATCTGTTACCCGCTACCCTCAAGCGTCGATCCCGCCGCGCCTCGCGTGAGTCATCACCATGTTCGGCGTTCTTCTCGAAAGTGCGATTGATTCTTCGTTCGCCTCGCTGACGCTTCGGGTTACGATGACGCGAAAACGCACTTCAAGAACAGGCGCTTCGGTTGTGCTGCCGCGCCAAAGAGCGCATCAAATTTCCTGCTGAACTCCACACTTCTTCCCTACTCCGCGTCTCTGCGTGATTCCCAGCGAGGGGAGCAGCGCGTGCATATTTGGCGTAAGATCGAACGCATGTCGACCGAGAACCCCTACCAATCACCACGCGAATCCCTCGTCGCTGAGATCTCCGATGATCGAGCGAGCGAACTAGTCGCGCTCCGTCAGAGTTGTCTTCATCGCGAAATTACGATTCGAGCATGGGGGTATGCCAAGCTCGCGATTGGCGCCCTGTTGATCGCCTGGCTATTTACCTACGAGCTACCGAGCCTGCGAAATGCAACAACCCAATCATGGACTGCATTCTTCAATGGTTTGCTTGGAATCGTTGTGGGGCAATTCGTCACAGGAATTGGCTTCGTCCGCATACAGACATGGAGCCGATGGTGGCAACTTGGCTTGAACGCGTACTTTGTTGTTGTCGCAAGCGTGTCAATGGTACCGGGAAATGACGGGCATATTTTTGCTTCCATGCTGCTTTTGGCCCTGAATGCATCTCTGCTCTATTTGATGGCCAGCACCACCACGCGACTGGTCATGTCACCGGATTACCGACAGGCGTGTTCTGTCACTACAGTAAACAGGCTCTCGCGAGTCCCGCAATACAAGCTGATGGGGTTCACAATCGTGGAACTTCTTCAGATGGGCACACTGTTTTCAATGGGACTGAAAACGACGGGATGGATCGGTATCAGTTAACCAGCGGGTTATGCCCATCAGAGAATCGCTTTCAGATTCCCTCGATCAAATTGCGGCATGGTTACCTAGGCTAGTGCATTGTCAAAGCCAGAAGCTCGGGAACCTACATTCCAACCCGAAGCGTCAGCGAGGGAGCACTATGCTCGACGTTTTTTGCAGGAATTCCCTCGCTAACGCTTCGGGTTGGGATTCAATTGCACCCGAAAATCAAGGTTTGACACAGCACTAGTCTGCGGCAAATGCGTCTCAACTTGACCCCCTGCCCCACACGCCTACCATTCCAATGGGCATCTGCCTTCGCTTCTTTCCCGCGTGTGTGGAATGCTTCGCGTGCAGGCATCGAACGAACTGAACGCTCGCGATCTTTCGGCCATCGAGCGGACCACGCAAGAGGTCGGCCGCTACCTGTTCGCGCATCTCACGCGCGAGCGTCCCACCGTCTTCGAGCGCCGCTGGTGGGATGACCGGCTCATGAATTGGGCCATGGAGGACGAGTCGGTCAAGGTGCAGATGTTTCGTTTCGTCGACGTGCTGCCGATGCTCGCCACGAGCTCGGACGTCGTGACCCATCTGCACGAATATTTCGACGAGGCCCAAGCGCATCTGCCGGCCGCCGTGCGAATCGCGCTCGATGCCGTCGCGCCCGATTCGCTCGTCGGCCGCGCCGTGGCGCTGGCCGCGCGGCGCAACGCGATGGGGCAGGCCCGCCGCTTCATCGCCGGCACCACGGCGGATGAAGTCCTGGCCGCTGCCATGCGTCAGCGCAAGCTGCGCCGCGCGTTCACGATCGACGTGCTGGGCGAAGCCGTCACCAGCGAGAGCGAGGCCGACCGCTACCTGGCGGCTTACCTCGACCTGATTCGCCACGCGGCGCCGATCGCCAACGCCTGGCCCGAGGCACCGCAGATCGATCGCGACCTGCACGGCCCCCTGCCCCGCGTGAACGTCTCGGTCAAACTCTCGGCCCTCGATCCGCGCTTCGACGCCATCGACCCGCGCGGCACGACGGAGCGTGTGGCGCAGCGCTTTCGCCAATTGCTGCGCACGGCGCGCGAACATCGCGTCTTCGTCAACGTCGACATGGAGTCGTACGCGCTCAAGGATCTCACGTTCGACATCTTCTGCGAGATCCTCGGCGAGGAAGAATTTCGCCACACGACCGATGTGGGCATCGTGATTCAAGGCTACCTGCGTGATTCGGAAGCCGACCTGCGCCGGCTCATCGCCTGGTCGCGCGAGCGCGGCAAGCCCGTCTGGGTGCGGCTCGTCAAAGGTGCCTACTGGGATTACGAAACGACCCACGCGCGGCAGGTCGGCTGGCCCGTGCCCGTCTTCGAGCAGAAGCAGGAGACCGATGCCAACTTCGAGCAGTTGACGCGGCTTTTGCTCGCCAACCACGAACACCTGCGTCCCGCGGTCGCCAGCCACAACATTCGCTCCCTGGCGCACGCCATTGCCGTGGCACGACATCTGGGCCTGCCGCTCAGCGGATTCGAGTTGCAGATGCTCTACGGCATGGGGGACGCGGAAAAACAAGTGCTGACCGACCTGGGACACCGCGTGCGGATCTACATGCCCTATGGTGAGTTGATCCCCGGCATGGCCTACCTCGTGCGGCGGCTGCTCGAAAACACCTCGAACGACTCCTTCCTGCGGGCCAGCTTCACCGAACACGTCTCGCCGGAGAAACTTTTGATGTGCCCCGCTGAAATTCCACGTGGGAAAGTCGCTGCGCCGCAGGCTGCCGGCATGCGTCCTCTTGAAGTGACCGAAGAGGACCGCTGGCCGCCGTTCTCGAACGAGCCGCCGACCGATTTCGCGCGTGAGGAAAATCGCCGCGCCATGCATGACGCGCTCGCCCGGGTCGCGCTCACGCTGCCGGCCTACTGTCCCCTGGTGATCGGCGATCGTCGTGTGGAAACCGGCCAGACGTTCACGACCAGCAATCCCTCGCACACGTCGCAGGTCGTCGGCAAGATCGCCGCGGGGAGACGCGAGCACGTCGATCAGGCCGTCGCCGCGGCCGAACAGGCCCTGCCCACGTGGGCCGCCCGCGGTGCCCACGCGCGTGGCGAATTGCTACGCGCGGTGGCAGCCAACATGCGCGCGTGCCGCTTCGATCTGATGGCGCTCATCATCTACGAGTCGGGCAAGACCTGGCGCGAGGCCGATGCCGACGTCGCCGAGGCGATCGACTTCTGCGAATACTATGCGCGGGGCGCCGTCCAGCTCGAGCGCGGTGGTGAAGTCCGCGTGCCGGGCGAAGAGAATCGCTTCCTTTACATGCCGCGCGGCGTCACCGCCGTCGTCGCCCCTTGGAACTTCCCCCTCGCCATTCTTACCGGCATGACGGCCGCCGCGCTCGCCACGGGCAATACCGTGGTCATGAAGCCGGCGGAACAAACCTCGCTGATCGGGGCGCGGCTGATGGACCTGTTCCAAGACGCCGGTTTTCCCGCTGGCGTCGTCAACTACCTGCCCGGTCGCGGCGACGTCGTCGGCGCCGCGCTCGTCGAGCATCCTCGTACGGCGCTCATCGTTTTCACGGGGTCGCGCGAAGTGGGGCTGGCGATCAATCGCCGTGCGGCGGAGGTCTCGGGCACGGCGGATACCCCCTTCGTCAAACGCGTTATCGCCGAGATGGGGGGCAAGAACGCGATCGTCGTCGACAGCGATGCCGATCTCGACGAGGCCGTACTGGGGGTCCTTGCCAGCGCCTTCGGGCATCAGGGGCAGAAATGTTCCGCCTGCTCGCGCGCGATCGTGCTGGCGCCGGTCTACGATGCCTTTCTGGCACGGTTGGTCGATGCGGCGCGCGGCCTCAAGATCGGGCCGGCCGAAGATCCTGGCACGAATGTGGGGCCAGTGATCGATGAAGATGCGCTCCGCAAGATCCGTTCGTATCTCGAGCTCGGGCGACAAGAAGCCCGCGAGGCCTTGGCGGTCGATCCCGCGACGCTGAGCGACGAGGGGTTCTATGTCGGTCCCCATATCTTCGCCGACGTTGCTCCGGATGCGCGGCTGGCCCAGGAGGAGATCTTCGGCCCGGTGCTGGCAGTGATCAAAGCGCAGGATTTCGACGAGGCGATCCGACTGGTCAACGGTACGGCGTACGCGCTGACCGCGGGGGTCTATTCGCGCAGCCCGGGGAATCTCGCTCGGGCGGCGCGCGAGATCCTGGCGGGCAACCTCTACCTCAACCGGGGCATCACCGGCGCGCTCGTCGGCCGGCAGCCCTTCGGCGGCTTCAAGCTCTCGGGCATCGGCAGCAAGGCGGGGGGCCCTGATTACCTGCTGCAATTCGTCCTGCCGCGCACCGTCACCGAGAACACGATGCGCCGCGGCTTCGCACCTTCGAGCGAAGGGGAATAATGTTGGTCAGGTACCCCGTACCTGACACTCGTTCCAGTTGGCCACGTCGAACGTTGTCAGGTACAGGGTACCTGACCTACTATCAGAACACCGGCTTGATCTGCTTGAGGCGTTTTTCCGTCTCGGCCATCAGGGCATCTTCGGCCGCTTCGTCGGGGGCTTCGTACGTTACGGAGAAGCGCAGATACGCGCCGGCGTCGTCCCAGGGGACGGTGCAGATCGAGTGCTCGGTGATGAGGAACTGGCTCGCCGCCTCGGCATTGTCGAACTTCAGTCCTCCCTCGAGTCCCTGGGGGCTCGGCGTGTAGAGGAAGTACGATCCGCCCGGCATCTTGCAATCGAAACCGCAGCGGTGGAGCGTTTCGACCAACTTCTTCAATCGTCGCTCGTACTTGGTGCGCGTTTGGCGCGGAATCGACGTATCGTCGAGCGCCGCGGCGGCCGACTTCTGAATGGCGATGAACTGGCCCGAGTCGCTGTTGTCCTTGATATCGGCGAAGGCGCGAACGATCCGTTCGTGGCCGCAGACCCAACCGATGCGCCAGCCGATCATGTGGAAGCCCTTCGACAGCGAATGGACTTCGACGCCGACTTCCTTCGCCCCCGGCACGGCCAGAAAGCTCAGGGGCGAACCTTCGTAGGTCAGCATCATATGCGCCGCATCCTGCACGACGACGACCTTGTTCGCCTGCGCGAAGTCGATCACCCGCTGGTAGAAATCCCGATTCGCCAGCGCCCCGGTGGGGCTGTTGGGATAGTTGAGCACCAGGATCTTCGCGCGGCGGCGGATCTCCGCGGGAATCGAATCCAGGTCGGGCAGGAAATTGTTCTGCGCGAGCAACGGCAGGCGATGCACCTCGCCACCGTAGTAGCGCGTGTGCGTGCCGGCGACGGGATAGCCCGGCACCGTCATCAGCGTCACGTCACCCGGGTTAATGAAGGCCGCGGGGAGCATGGCCAGCGCCGGCTTTGAACCGATGGCGTGATTCACCTCGGTCGCCGCGTCGAGATCGACGCCCAGCTCGCGCTGCATGAAGCGCGCCACGGCCTCTTTGAATTCGGCGATCCCGTTGTCCGCGTAGCCGCGATTCTCCGAGCGATGGATCTCCTGGGCCATTCGCGCGCGGACCTGCTCGGGGGCCGGCTCGTCATTCTCGCCGATGCCGAAGTCGATCAGCTTGCGCTCGGGATGCTCGGCCAGCGCCTTGCGCTTGGCACGCTTGATCTTCTCGAACTTGTAGATCTCGGTGCCCTTGCCGTAGTTGGCACCGCCAATACGCTCGGCGAAAAGCTCTTGAAAATAAGGATCGCTCATAGTTCCGTCTGTCTGGCCGCGAAGAGGGTTCCGTTACCCAGGAAGAGCCGGTTGAATGGCCGTCGGTTCACCCGCCCTGCCAGGGGCAAAGCCATGCGACAAGCCGCGGGTCAGCCTAACGAAATGGGCACAGCGCAACAAGCGGCGCCAAAAAGCGGATCGGTCCACCAGGGGCCCGAGACGCCGCCGCTACGGCAGAATTGGCTCGCGGACATTCACCGGCTCGCGCAGCGGCAATTTCAAACGGTACAACTCGCGGTGCTCCTTGAGCGACGCCACGAGTTGTTCCTGCTTGTCCGCATCCGCCTCGGGCTGGGCCTCGGCCAACTGCAAGGCCAGGCCGATGGCTTCTTCCGCTTCCGCAAAACGCCCACGTTCGGCATAGGCGGCCGCCAATGTGTCGATCATCTCGGGGAACTTGTACTGCGTGAAGCCGTTGGCACGCTCGGCCAGGTCCACCGCCGCCACTCCCTGCCGCACTTCATCGTCCTCGCAGGTCGCATAGATGCGTGCCAGGCTGTTCAACAACGAGGGCGCGTTCGGCCGCAGATCTTTCGCCCGGCGATACCATTCGGCGGCCGTGCGACCGTCGTTTCGCGTCACGGCCACCCCCGCCAGCACGACGATCGCGGTAACGGAGTCGGGTTTGATCGCCAACGCCTCGCGGGCGTATTTCTCCGCATCATCGGCATGCTGCTGCCTGAGTGCGGCCGTGGCCAATCCCACCAGCGTTGCATGCTTGTCGAAGTTCAACCGCAAGGCCGAATCGAACGACTTCTCCGCTTCGTTGTAGTCGTACTGCGACTCGTTCCCGCGCGCCAACAGCACCTGGCCACGGTTGTAGTAAGCCTGTGCGAAATAGGGGGCCGCTTCGGTGGCATCGTCGAACTGCTCGAGTGCATCGTCGTAGCGTTTGGCGAGGAAGTAGCTGTTCCCCAGCAAGGCCTGCGCCACGAAGTTTCGATCCGAACATTGCACGGCGTGCTCGAAGAGCGCGATCGAGTTCTGCCAATGACCTATTTGCAGATAGGTCGAGATCGCCAGCGCCAAGACGACCACCCCCGCCCCCACCGTGGCCAGACGCCGCACGGAGTCCGAGCGCGCGGCCAGGGATTCGAGCCCCCAAGCCACGATCAGGTAGATCCCGACCAGAGGTACATACGCGAATCGATCGGGATAGGCCTGCAGGCCGACTTCGACCAGTCCCAGCACCGGCACCAGCGTGCCCAGGTACCACAGCCATCCCACCGTCACGAAGGGCGCACGGCGACGCAGCCAGAAGCAGCAGGCCGTGACCGCAACCAATCCCAGCGTGCCCAGGGCGATCATGCCCCAGCCGATGCGGAGTTGGTCGGGATGCGGGTGAGGCAAATACAAACCAACCGGCCAGACCGCTTCGAGCAGGTAGACGTAATAGGTCTGCACGGCGTTCGAGAAACGCGTCCCCCAGCTCGTCGTACCGCCGGAACCCTGGCTCCATTGAGCCCAGAGCGTGACGAGGCAAGAGAGCCACACCAGGGCGAACAAGGGCAGCTTCTCCCGCACCAGGGCGCCGGCGGCCTTGCGCCATGCGGGAGATGTCCAGCCTTCATCCGGCAGTCGCCGAAGGGGCCAATAATCCAAGAGCAACAGCACGAAGGGGAGCGTCACCAGCATGGGCTTGGCCATCAGGCCGGCTGCCAAGGCCAGCACGATCAAGGCATACTTCCAGACCTGGGGCCGCTCCACGTACGCGGCATAGGCCCACAGCGTCAACATCCAGAAGAACGTGCTCAACACGTCCTTCCGTGCCGCGATCCAGACCACCGGTTCGACGGCAAGGGGATGACAGGCGAACAGGGCCGCTGCCACGGCGCTCGGCCAGACCGAGCGCGTCATCCGCGCCAAGACATAGAACAACAGACCCGCATTCGCCGCGTGCAGCAGCAGGCTGGCCGTATGGTGCCCGGTGGGGCGCACGTCGAACAACTGCACGTCGAGCATGTGCGACAATAGCGTGACCGGATGCCAGTTGCCCGCCACGACCGCCGTCGGTACGGCCTGGAGCGACTCACGCGAGAGCCCGCCCCGCACGATCGGGTTTTCGACGACGTAGCGATAGTCTTCCAACTGAACAAACTCCGATCCGTTCAGCAGGACCGGTAGATAAAGCAGAAAGGTAACGGCACCGATCGTCCAGGCGACTGAGAGACGTACCCGTTTCGCTTGCTGAACCGCGGGATCGACCGCGACTGCTCGAGGAGCGTCGGGATGGCGTGGGGCGGGCTGTCGGCGTGTAGCGCTCGGCATGGATCAATCTTGCGCGCTGAGGGGGCCCACGTACGCGGGAGAAGCCGCTGGCAGACCGCCAGACCGAAGGCCCCCGGAAAAGATGAGAAATGCTTCCTTACACGTTACCAAACACCAAGTTAGTTGCCTTTTCGGCCTCCGACTAGTCCCTCGCGGTCGGCCGCCGGCAAATCGAATACCAGAATCACCCCAAGGGGCAATCGCCCCCCTCAGCCCGTCATCCGAGCAACCAGGTAATCGCCCAATCGCGGCGAAAGTTGCGACAGGGCAAAGAGCAAGCGGGCCTTGGCCGGCACCACCAGTTCGAGCCGCCGCCGCTCGCAGCCTCGCACGATGGCCTCGGCCAGCCAGGCGGGCGGAATGGCCTTCGCTTTCACCCCCCCACCCGGCAGCGCCGCGCTAGGGGGCAAGCCGGCCAATTCATCTGCCGGTCGCTCACGGGGGGGCTCGCGCGCCACCGGGCCCGGGCAGACCAACATGACGTGCAGCCCCTGCGGACCCAGCTCGAGTCGCAATTGCTGCGTGTAGGCCGCCAGGGCGAACTTCGACACCGGATAAGCCCCCAGCAGCCGCGCGGCCGACTTGGCCGCTAGCGATCCGATATTCACGACGTGCCCTTGCCGGGCGAGCAATTCCCCGGCCGCCGCCTGCGTACAGTGTACGACTCCCAGGAAATTCAATTCCAGCAACTCGCGAAACTGTTCGGGAGTCGTCTTCAGCAGTTCGCCCCGCGCCGAACGGCCGGCGTTGTTCACCAAGACGTCCAGTCGCCCAAACTGATCGAGCGCGTACTGCACGAGCGTGGCACATTGCGCGGCGCTGGTCACGTCGGTGGGCAGGCAGCCGACCACGGCTCCGCGTTCGCGCAACTTCTGCGCGGCCACTTCCAGCGACTCGGCCCCGCGCGCGGCCAACACGATCCGCGCTCGCCGCGCCGCAAAGGCCTCGGCGATCGAGAATCCCAAACCGCTCGAAGCGCCTGTCACCAGGACCACCTTGTCAGCCCAATCGCCACTCACGCGAAGCCTTCCCTACCTGGATTGCGAATTACGAGGAACAAACGACGTCGCCTCCCAACGCAGCTCGGACGCATGGCCCAGCACGATGCGATGGTACACGCGCGGATAGCCGTACTGAGGATCGAACTCGGCCCGCAACACGATCGAATTCGGGTCGGAGACGCCGAATGCCCGCTGCGGATCGCGCGCCGAGTGGAGTTCCATATCGAGGGCGTCGAACTGATTCTCGACCGTCCAGTATTCCCACGTTCGGCGTTGATCGGGGGTGCGACCGTTCCGGGTCATGGCGGTCACTTCACCGTTGCGGACCTCGATATGGATCAAACCGGTCTGCCCCCCCGTGAGCTTGAGATTGAGATCGTAACTGCGTGGCCCAGCCGCGCGCCAACGTTCGACCGCTGCGCTCAACCGCTCTGGAGTGAGCCGAGGCATTGGATCGCGAAAGAGCCAGACTCCCACCACGACCGCCAGCAGCAAACCACCCACCGCCCCCAGTAACAAACCGACGAGCCATTGCCCGACGCCCATCCGCGGTCGAGCGCGCGGCGTCTCTTCGGGATGGACGGACTGGCTCTCCACGTCGCTCGTCGACTGCTTTCTGCTCGAGTTTGCCGCCACCACTCGCCCCCCTGCTTGCGAGCGGGTATCGTAAGGGTGCGCTCGCCAACACACGCCGGTCGAACGAGTTTGTCCGCGCCACCGTACGCTGGGCATTCTCCCCGTCCTTCGTCCCGCCCGTCAACTCACCTACGGACGCGAGCCCCCTATGGAAACCGCCCCGCAAGAAGCCCCCCTCACGCCGACCAAACCGGTCGAAATCGGCCGAGCAAGAACGAAGATCGTCGCCACCGTCGGCCCCGCCTGTCGCAGCCCTGCGCAACTGGCCGAGCTCGTCGAAGCCGGCGCCGATATCTTCCGGCTCAACATGGCGCATGCCACGCACGAGCAACACACCGCGGCCATCGCCGCGATCCGCGATCTGGAAACCACGCTCGATCGTCCGCTCGGCGTGTTGATCGATCTGGCGGGCCCCAAGATTCGGCTCGGCGAACTCCCCGGCGATGAGGTGGAATGCCACGAAGGGGCGATCTTTCGCTTCGTCCGCGGCGACACGATCACGCAGCCCGGCGACTTCGTCACGACCTACGAACGGCTGGTCGACGAGCTGTCGCCCGGCGATCGCGTGATGCTGGCCGACGGCACCGTGGGCCTGGTCGTCGAGCGACGCGAGCCCGACGCCGCCATCTGCCGTGTGACCCAGACGGGTACGGTGCGCAGCCGCCAAGGGGTGAATCTGCCGGGGGTGAAGCTGTCGGTGCCCGCCCTGACCGAAGAAGACGAGGCCGATGCCGCCTGGGCGGCCGAAGCCGGAGTCGATTTCGTCGGACTGAGCTTCGTTCGCACAGCAAAGGATATTGAGGGGCTTCGCGAGTTGCTCAGCTCGCACGGTTCATCGGCCCTGATCATCGCCAAGATCGAGAAACCCGAGGCGCTCGAGTGTCTGGACGAAGTCGTCGAAGCCGCCGACGGGGTGATGATCGCGCGGGGTGACTTGGGGGTCGAAATTGACGTCGCCGCGGTCCCCGCCGCCCAGAAGCGCATCATCGCCGTGTGCCACCGCCACCAGAAGCCGGTCATCACGGCGACGCAGATGCTCGACAGCATGCAGCATTCGCGCCGTCCCACGCGGGCCGAGGCCTCGGACGTGGCGAACGCCATCCTCGATGGCACCGATGCCTGCATGCTCTCGGGCGAGACCGCCGTGGGGCTGTATCCGCGCGCCGCCGTCGAGATGATGACCCGTATTGCCCTGGCCACCGAACCGTTGCTGCGGCCGCTGCCGCCGGGTGAACGTGCCGCGCGCGGCGTGCGACCCGTCACGGAAGCGGTGGTGGATGGCGCCACGTTGATCGCCGGAAGGCTCGACGCACGGCTGCTGGTCGTGGCCAGTCATAGCGGGGCCACGGCCCTGGCGGTCTCGAAACGCCGCAGCCTGGTGCGGGTGATCGGCGTGAGCGATCTCGACAGCACCCTGCGCCGGATGACGTTGCTCTGGGGGGTAGTGCCCGTGGCCGGGGCGCCCCATCAGCCCGGCGCGGCCTTGATCCGTTATGTCGAACGCTGGGCGCGGAGGCGAAACTGGCTTGCCGAGCGCGATTACCTGGTACTGATCGCCGGACGGGGGCTGCGTGCCCCCGGTCACAATTTGATGCTGGTCCACCAGGCCGAGTAGGTAGCGTCGCGCGGGCTCGTGGGGAGAGTTACTTGACGCCCAGGCCCGGTTGGCCGTCGTTCGATTCGCTGGTCGCTTCGACGTCGCCGGGAATCTTGCGGTAGGGCTCTTTCTTGCGATAGCACTCGATTTGCCGCTCGATCTTCCGCACGAGCGGAAGAGCGTCGACGCGCCCCTCGGCCGCCATGGCTTCGGAAATGGCAAGCGCCGCCTTGGCGATCGACTCCGCGCGTTGGAATTCACCACATTCGGCGTAAGCCGCTGCCTGCGCGGAGAGGACGACGGGATTCGGCGACTGGCCGAGGCTTACAAACCACTGCACCAGATCATCTGCCAGATACTTGGCGAGTTTGCCGTTACGCGCCTGATCGTCGGGGCTGGCGGCATAGATGAAAATCAAGCGCGATCGCAGCAGAAAGTCGTGCGGATAGACCACAATCGCCTGCTCGTACCACTTGGCCGCCTCGGCGTCATTGCCCCGCTTCTCTTCACAAATGGCGAGCAATTTCGACGAGGACTTGATCGGGCGAATCTTCACCGCCTCTTTCGCCAATTCAATCGCGACTTCATATTCCCCGCGATCCATATAGGTGACGCCCAGGTTGAACAAGCACGTATGCTCGGCGTGCCCCAAGGCCTTGGCCAGCAGAAACTCATTTCCGGCCTCCTCGGGGCGTCCCAACAACGATAAGGCGTGCCCCCGATTGAAGTGGGCACCGGCATTGCGGGGAGCAATTTCGATAGCAATTTCGAATTGCTCGAGCGCCTCCTCGTAGCGTTTCTGTTCGGCGAACCCCGTGCCAAGCCCCACGTGCGCCACGTGATTGCGCTGCGTATGCCATTGCGAGTGCGTGAACAGCGTGATCGTATCTTGCCAGAGGCCAACCTGGCGAAAAGAAAGCACCGCCAGCACGGCTAAAATAACCAGGCTGGTCGCCACGATGCGCCGTCGTGTCAACTCGCCCCAGGCCGCCAGTTCGGGCAGGTAATAGGCCACCATCATAAACAGGCCGATCAGTGGAATATAGGAATAGCGATCGGCCATCGACTGATAGCCCACTTGTACGAAACCGACCACGGGCACCAATGTGCCGAGATACCAGAGCCAACCCACGATGAGATAAGGGCGTTTGCGCGAAGCCAATAGAATCAGCCCCGTAACGACGACAAGACCGATGGCGCTCAACGAGGCTAGCGTCCAGTTCATCTTGCGTGCCGAGAGCACGTAAGGCACCGCCAGCGGGTAAGGCTTAAGGGTCTTCGCCACGTACTGGTTGTAGGACATCAGGACATTGATGACGCGCACGTCCGCGGACACCAGGTCCATCGACACGACTGCCTTTTGTGCGTTCTGCGCCCAGAGCGTGACGACACAGAAGATGGCAACGACGACGAGCATCGGGATCTTCTCGGCAAACAATTGCCAGGCTCGACGGCGAACCTCGCCCCATGTCCCCTGCTGGAACGAGATGCGCCCCAAGGGCCAGAAATCGAGTAGCATCAGCGCGAACGGCAAGGTGACCACCATGGGCTTCGATAAAAGCCCCAGCGATAACCAGACCATCACCACCAGGTAGCGGCGCCAAGATGGCGCGGCGACGTACGATACGTACGCCCACATCGTCAACAGCCAGAAAAACGTGCTCAAAACATCCTTCCGCTCGGAAAGCCAGGCGACACTCTCCACGTGCAACGGATGCCAGGCAAAGAGCGCAGCGACGAGCGCGCTGGGCCAGTCGGCCTTCGTCATGCGGCGCAAGATGAGAAACAACAGGACCGTGTTGGCACAATGAATCAAGAGCGTGACGAAATGGTGTCCCCACACGTTATCGACGCCAAAGATCTGCACGTCGACCATGTGAGAGATGATCGTGAGAGGATGCCAGTTCGCGGCCACCACATCGGTGAACGCGTGCCCCAGGCCCACGATCGTCAGTCCGCTCGCGACATTGTCGTTCTCGAAAACGTACGCGTGATCGTCGAACATCACGAAGCCGTGCCGATTGACGACCATGCGGCCGAAAACCACCAACGTCACCAGCACCAACCCCACCGCCACGAGCCTGGTGGGAAAGGGATGCGCCGCGGGCACTTCCTGTAGGACAGGAGCAGGCAGTGTTTCAGCGACGGGTATGCTCATGGACAAAGATCGACGATGAATTTGGGTGACCGAGTGAATGTACGCCCCAGGAACTGGACCATCTTCCGGCCAGGCGTTGTCGCTCTGCGGGCATGCTGGCACCCCTAGCCAGCCCGAGCTTGCACGGTCTAGACAAGGGCCGCAAGCAAGAAGCCAAGAGAAGAAAAGGGCAGCGCCGTCGCAGCAGTCGGCCAGCGTGCTTCCAGAATTCAAGTCTAGCCAGGCGTGGCGGCCAATCAACGGTTGGAATCTGCGGACAGGCGCTGGCTAGCTCCTGGAATCGCCCTTGAGGTAAGGAGCTTCTTTTCGGGGGCTTCTCATTTAGGGAGCCTATGGGAGTACAAAAACCGGATTCGCTGGCGATTTTTTTATTGACTCAGGGAAAGTCCTGGCTAAAGTGAATCCGAGTCACATTCGCCATAGGCTGCAAAGTCCGGGTGACCGGCATTGCAAGTCGGAAAAGGAGTCCTTAGATATCGTCAGGCACCTGCAGTTGGGCTGTCGAGGACGAATAATTTCCGATTTTCGGAAAGTAGGGATTTTTTGTTTGACACGATTGGCAGGGGTCGCTATTTTAGCTTCGAGACTGCCGTAGCGGCTGGGGAGGGCCCCTATAGGCTGCAATCTTTTCGCGACATGTGCTCGGGGCGCAACAGCGAGAAGCGAGGAAAGGGGGAAGTTGCACCACCTTTGACGAGTGTATGGATGGAGTGTGGTCTTTTGTGAGTAAGAGCACACTGAGGCCTTTGGTAAGGCCGCTTTTGAAGTAGTTCTCGCCTGCGGGCGAGGTTTTACGTCGTTCAAAGTCCTACAGGTCCCTTCGCAATTTGCTAATGAAGAGCAAGTTTGACGTTTTGGAGTCTATGTCCATGTATCACAGAATTCTTACCGTTCTCGGTATCGCCGCGCTATTTTTGAGCGTTGGCACGATGGCTCACGGTGCTCCGGTACCCGTGGAGCTCGACTTCTCTAGTAGCTTCAGCCCGAATCAGATTGACTTTTCTGCCACGGCTGATGGTACTGTCACCACGATGATGTTCGGCAAGGTGTCGAAGTTCTTCACCGGCGACCCGAACCCCCAGACCGACCCCATCAAGCTGTGGGGAGACACGGTGACCGCCAGCTTCTCTGGCAATCCGATTCGCAACCCCGTGAACGAGACCGGTGGTGCTGAAACGGCCGTGATTAACTTCGACGGCTCGAACCTTTGGACCCCGATCGATATCAGTGATGTCAACCTGACGCTGCTCGATGGTGGTGTCATCTTGAATGGCGACGATGAGGTGATTGGCTACACGGGTAACACGATCGAGTTCTGGATTGACACGATCACCCTTGATGCCCAAACGACGCCACCTGACTTCTTCTTCCCCGACAATAACATCAAGATCGACGTAGGTGGCCGCTTTGTTCGCGTCGATTTCTTCCAAGGCGCGAATGGCCAGACGATCAATCCCGATGGTAGCTATGCGATCGAAGGTACCCTGCGTGGTTTGGTGAACCTCGACATCGGCATCGACGCCTTCGGTGGTACGCTGGCCGTTTCGACAGGTATTGGTACCCAGGAATTCGAGACGCCGTTCACCTTGACCGGTACGTTGGCTGCCTTCAATACGGACTCGACGGACGCCGACCTATACTTCAACGGTATCGTTAGTGGTGCGTTCGTCCTCAGTGGTATTTCGACCACGCTGACGTTCGACTCGTTCGGTGCCCAGGCGAGTATTTCGCTCGACGCGTTGGGTGCGATCGATCTGAGCATGGAATACAACATGTTCGACACGGCTCACGTCCCCGAGCCGGGTACCTTTGTGCTCCTTGGACTTGGTGCGATCGGCCTCGTGCCCTTCGTCCGTCGCCGGTTTCGCAAGAACTAGGCATGTCTGAAAGTACATAGACTTCAAACGGAATGCGAAAGGCCGCCTCCTTCACGGGAGGCGGCCTTTTTTTGTTTCTTTCTGTGGACCATAAGGCAAAAAGGTGCTGCCTCGAGGAATGACAAGCTTTGCATTCAGACCGATCCTTGATTGGTCGGTCCTTCAAAAAAACTCAGATTTTTTTATTGACGCGGTTACATGCGCAATCTATTTTGAGCTTTAGTGATGCCCTGCACACAGAATTCAGGGCCCCATCTGGAGCCAATTTTTGTAGCTAATGAGAACAGGTTTGACGGTTTCGAGTCGCTGGTTTTGCACCACTCAACCTTCGCCAAACTTGGTCTATGTGCTACAAAAATATCTATACGCTCTTCGCGTTTGCGCTCGCCCTCGGTAACGCTGCCTCGGTCCAATCTGCCCAGGTTCCCGTTAACCTCGACTTCGTGGGTTCAACGGCCAGCACCGTCAAATACACTGCTACCGCTCAAGGTACGGTAACGACGGAAATGTTCGGCAAGATCTCGAAGTTCTTTACGGGTAACCCCAATCCGCAGACCGATCCCATCAAATTGTGGGGCGATACGGTCACGGCAAATTTCACGGGTAATCCGATCCGCAATTCGGTGAATCAGACGGGCGGTGCTGAGACTGCCACGGTCCGTTTTGATTCGAACAACCTCTGGACGCCGGTCGACATCAGCAACGTCAATCTCACGCTCCTGAATGGCGGAGTGACGGTCGATGGAAGCGGCAATGTCACGGGTTATACGGGTAACACGATCGAATTCTATATCGACACGATCGTGCTCGACGCCCTCACCACGCCCACAGGCTTTTTTGATCCGGACAGTGATATCAAGATCGATGTAGGTGGCCGCTTTGTCCGCGTCGATTTCTTCCAGGACGAAAATAACGTGACCTTTGGCCCTGGGGGCACCTATGCCATCCCTGGTGTGCTCCGCGGTCTGGTCAATCTCGACATCGGGATCGACGCGTTCGGTGGCACGCTCGCCGTTACCACCGGCTTGGGCACGCAGGATTTCGAGATTCCGTTCACCCTGACCGGTACGATGACCGCCTCGCCCACCTCGCCAAAGGACGCGAACCTGTCGTTCGATGGTATCGTGAATGGTGGCTTCGTGCTGAGCGGCATCTCGACCACGCTGACGTTCGACTCGTTCGGTGCGATGGCGAGCCTGTCGCTAGACGCCGACGGAGCGATCAATCTGAGCATGCAGTATCACATGTCGGACACGGCCCACGTGCCCGAGCCAGGCACGTTCGTGCTGCTGGGTCTCGGCGCCCTGGGCCTGGTGCCCGTCATTCGCAGACGCATCCGCCAGAGCTAGAGCCGGCGAAGCGGCACATAGACCATCTAGCTCAGCGAAAAAAGGCCGTCTCCCAGACGTGGGAGGCGGCCTTTTCGCATTTCTATCAGGGTGAAAGTCTGTGCGATCGGTGACGTCGCCTACCGATCCATCCGATCCCGTTTGTTGTGCCGACCGGATGTGAGTGAAAGTCTGTGCGATCGGTGACGTCGCCTACCGATCGCACGCCGCGAGGCGTCAGGCTTCGCAAACGAGTGCCAGAACCGATCTAGCAGGCGGCTTGATGCGGCCAGACTAGAACTGCGAGCCCTGCTGGCCCCACGATTCCCACAGGTTCAACTGATCGAAGGTCATACCGCCGATCTGGATGCGGCTGCGCACCTGGCGAAAGCCGCCACTGTAGTAGCCCCCCTGCGGCCGGCTGAACAACGGCCCGCCGGCGGTCGCGCGTCCCCCGACGTGGACCGGGTGGACTGGATCGTGGCTGTAGTACGATTGATCGAAGACCCACGACGGCCGACTGGTGCCCGGCGGGCATCCGGGGGGCGCGGCCCTGGCAACAGGTGTCGTTGCCAACAGCAGCAGGAACGTAACGGCGAACGACTTGATCTTCATGCGGCACCCTGGGGAGCTGGGGGGGCCTCGAACGAGGCGGCGACGAGGGGACGGTCGCGATTTCACGCACCTGCGCGAATCACGAGTTCCATGGTAATTGGGCGCCGCGTGGTGCAAACGCTTTCTGTACCGGCGGGGTACATTTTCAGCCCGCACGCAACCGCTCGTGCCGGTTATAGCAGGCCAATCCCCGCGATTTCCGCCTCCTCGGTCTCCTATTGCGGATGTTCGACCATGAGTTGCTCGGTCCGTGGGTCATAGATGTATTGATGACCTTCGGGCAACTCCGGCAGCTTGATCATTCCTTCCTTGATGATCTTTTGCATGAACTCTTCGTGCGACTGCGGAGCCTGGCCATTCGTCGCTTTGTAGAGCTGCATGGTCGATGGAATCTGAATGTTGAAGGCCACCTGCTCCTGAGCACGGAAATAGGCCTTCACCGGAGTGGAAATCAGTCCTTCTTCCAGCTCATTTCCCTTCGCGCCGACACCGACTTCCGCTTTCTCTTGCACCATTTCGACGGGCTCAGCGGGGGCTGCGGGCAGGACGGCCGCCGGTTCGGCCGCGGGGGCGACCTGCGGATCTGGCGGTGGGGTGTCGGCGGACTTCGGCGCCGGTTCGCAACCCACGAACGCCCCCAACACCACGCCCCACACAAGTCGAGTCGCGCACTTCATGGCTACTTCTCCAGTTGAAAACGCCAGTCGGACATCTGCCCGAGCACCGAGCGCTTCGTCAAGTCGAAGTCGAGCGGCGTAAGGGTCATGTACCCCTTGGTCACGGCCGAAAGATCGGTCTCGCCTTCGCTCGGCGGCGGGGGGGGTTCGGAGGTTGCCCAGTAGTAATTCCGCCCGCGAGGATCGACACGCTTCTCGTAGTCCTCACCATATCGCGCCACGGCCATCGGCACGATGCGCAGCTCGGGCTTTTCGTGCAGCGCCTGCTGTGGAATGTTGAGATTGTAGAGTTGCGGCGTGGTCCCCTTTTGGTGCAGGACTTGCTCGATCACCTGCCGTGCCAGTCGAGCGGCCCTGGCGTAGTCGCTATGCGCATCGAATTCGAGCGATACGGCGACGCTCGTAATCTCGAAGAAGGCCCCCTCGATCGCGGCCGCCACCGTGCCGGAATAGAGCACATTGATGCCGGCGTTCAGCCCCGAGTTGATGCCGCTCACCACCAGATCGGGCCGGCGGGGGCAGAACTCGAAGACGCCGAGCTTCACGCAATCGGCGGGACTCCCCTCGACGGCCCAACCGCGCCGTCGATCGCCGTCGAAGATCTCCTGGGCAATCAGCGGGCTAAGGAACGTGATCGAATGACTGACGCCACTCTGCTCCTTGGCCGGCGCCACCACGGCCACGTCTCCCAAGGCTTGAAGCTCGCGTTCCATGGCGGCCAGTCCAGGAGCATAGATGCCGTCGTCGTTCGTAAGCAGGATCTGCACCGTCCGTTGCGCCGTCTGGCGGCGTCACTCCTTTCGCTGAGTCACCGTGGATTGCGGTTCACTATAGTGGCGGTACCAGACAGCGGCAACGTAGCGCCGCCGCCCCGCAGCGCGCAAGTGCCTGCGAAGAAGCAGTTAACGAGTGCGCGCCCGGCCCCTGTTCGACCCGGCTCGGGGGCTCTATAATCGGCGGTTTGGCAGCCCGTCTCTTTGGACGGGCCTTTTTTATTACCGCCCCACCGCAGGACAGGCGAGCCTGGCGCGGGGACGACGCCCGGAGGGGCGCCATGAGCCAAGCCACGGCCGGAACACATTCAGCGCGCAAAGCCATCGCCCAGGAACGAGTCCTGGTGCTCGACTTTGGTTCGCAGTACGCCCAACTCATCGCACGTCGCGTACGCGAGCAGCACGTCTACTGCGAGATCGTGCGCCATACGATCACCGCGGAGCGCATTGGCGAGCTCGCGCCGATCGGGATCATCCTTTCCGGCGGCCCCTCGAGCGTCTACGCCGCCGGCGCCCCGAAGTGCGACCCGGCGATCTTTCGGCTCGGCATTCCCGTGCTGGGTATCTGCTACGGCATGCAACTGGCCTGCGAGGCGTTAGGCGGACAGGTCACCAGTGCCAAGGCCCGCGAATACGGCCGCGCGCGCTGCCGCGTGATCGACTCGCAGGGGCTGCTGGCCGGGTTACCCACCCAGACCGACGTCTGGATGAGCCACGGCGATCAGGTGACACAGGTTTCCGACGAGTTTGTCTCGCTGGCGGCGACCGACACCTGCCCGATCGCCGCCGTGAGGCACACGCGCTTGCCGATCTTCGGCCTGCAGTTCCATCCCGAGGTGACGCACACCCCTTGCGGCTCGCAACTGCTCGGCAATTTTCTCACCGAAGTCTGCCACGCCACGGGAACCTGGCGCTTGGGGGATTTCGCCGAGGAGACGATTCGCAGCGTCCGCGAGCGTGTGGGCAAGGGGCGCGTCGTGTGCGGGCTGTCGGGGGGGGTCGATTCCTCCGTCGTCGCCGCCCTGCTCTACAAGGCGATCGGTCCGCAGCTCTCCTGCATCCTGGTCGATAACGGCCTGCTGCGCAAGTCGGAAGAAGCATCGGTCGTCCACGAATTTTCGAATCATTTCCGCACCGACCTGCACGTCGTCAAAGCCGAAGACAAATTCCTTAAAGCGTTGGCCGGCATCACCGATCCCCAAGAGAAGCGCCGCCGCATCGGGCACGCGTTTATCGAGTGCTTCAAGGCCGAGGCCGCCAAGATCGAGGATGCCCGCTTCCTGGCGCAAGGCACGCTCTATCCCGATGTGATCGAGAGCGGCGCCGCGCCCGATGGCCCCGCCGATACGATCAAGCTCCATCACAACGTGGGTGGCCTGCCGGCGGAGTTGGGCTTCGAGCTGATCGAACCGCTGCGCGATCTGTTCAAAGACGAAGTTCGGCGCCTGGGGCTCGAGTTGGGCCTGCCCGAGGAGCTCGTCTGGCGACACCCGTTCCCCGGTCCCGGTCTCGCCGTGCGCTGCCTGGGCGAGGTGACCCGCGAGCGGCTCGACCGCCTGCGCGAGGCCGACGTGATCGTGCTCGAAGAGATCAAGGCCGCGGGGCTGTATCGGCAGACGGCGCAGGTGTTCGCCGTGCTGTTGGGAGTCCGTAGCGTGGGCGTGATGGGAGACGCCCGCACGTACGAAGACGCCGTTGCGATTCGCTCGGTCGATACGGACGACTTCATGACGGCCGACTGGAGCCGTCTTCCCTACGACGTTCTGGCTCGCATCTCGACGCGTATTATTAACGAGGTGGCCGGCATCAATCGCGTCGTCTACGACGTGAGCTCGAAACCCCCCGCCACGATCGAGTGGGAATAACTCCCGCCACGTACCCTTCCCCGGAAAGATTCCTCGCGCTCGCCAGCGCGCCCCCTGTCGAACCAGTAGAAGAGCAATGAGCAGGCAATACATCTACCAAATGACCGGGCTCACGAAGAAGCACGGTCAACGCACGGTCCTCGAGAACATCTGGCTCTCGTTCTATCCCGGCGCCAAGATCGGCGTGCTCGGTCGCAACGGCGCGGGCAAGAGCACGCTGCTGCGGATCATGGCCGGCGTGGATCGCGAGTTCGATGGCGAAGCGCGCATCACCGACGGTTTCTCCGTCGGCTTCGTGCCGCAGGAGCCGACGCTCGATCAGACCAAGGACGTCGCCGGCAATGTCGAGCTCGCCGTGGCCAAGACGCGGGCCCTGCTCACGCGCTTCGACGAGATCAACGCCCGCCTCGGCGAGCCGCTCGAGCCCGAGGAAATGGAAAAGCTGCTCGACGAGCAGGCCCGGGTGCAGGATCAAATCGATCTGCGAAACGCCTGGGAACTCGATCGCCAGATCGAGATCGCCATGGACGCGATGAACCTGCCCCCCGGCGATGCCGACGTGACGACCCTCTCGGGGGGCGAGCGTCGCCGCGTCGCGCTCTGCAAGACACTGCTCGAACAGCCCGACCTGCTGCTGCTCGACGAGCCGACAAACCATCTCGATGCCGAGAGCGTGGCCTGGCTCGAGCGGCATCTGGCCGATTATCCCGGCACCGTCGTGGCGGTAACGCACGATCGGTACTTCCTCGACAACGTGGCGAAGTGGATTCTCGAGCTCGACCGGGGCCGTGGCATCCCCTGGGAAGGCAACTACACCTCCTGGCTCGAGCAAAAGAAGGAACGGCTCGCCAAGGAAGAGAAGGTCGCCTCGGCTCGCCAGAAGACCCTCGAGCGCGAGCTGGAGTGGGTCCGCATGGCCCCGCGTGCGCGGCAGGCCAAGAACAAGGCGCGCCTCAAGGCCTACGAGCAGATGTCGAAGGAGCGGTTTCAGGAGCGCGAAGACGAATTCGAAATCCAGATCCCGCCCGGCAAGCACCTCGGCGACTTGGTGGTCGATTTCCAGAACGTCGCGAAGGGGTTCGAAGATCGCGTTTTGTTTGAAGACCTCTCGTTCCGCTTGCCGCCAGGGGGCATCGTGGGAATCATCGGCCCGAACGGCGCCGGCAAGACGACGCTGTTTCGCATGATCGTCGGCGAGCAGAAGCCCGATCAGGGAGACATCCGCGTCGGTCCCACGGTCGAGTTGGGCTACGTCGATCAGAATCGCGACGCCCTCTCCCCCGAGAAGACGGTCTACGAGGAGATCTCCGGCGGTCACGACACGATCGAAATGGGGGGGCGCAAGATCAACGCCCGGGCGTACGTGGCGCGCTTCAACTTCACGGGCAGCGATCAGCAAAAGCTCGTGGGCAATCTTTCGGGAGGCGAACGCAACCGCGTTCACCTGGCCAAGCTGCTGCGTCGCGGCTCGAACGTCTTGCTGCTCGACGAACCGTCGAACGACCTCGACGTCGATACCCTACGAGCGTTGGAAGAAGCGATCGTCAACTTCGCCGGTTGCGTGGTGGTCATCAGCCACGATCGCTGGTTCCTCGATCGCCTGGCGACGCACATCCTGGCCTTCGAAGGGGACGGGCACGTTCACTGGTGCGAAGGCAACTTCCAGGTCTACGAGGAACAGCGCCGCCAGCGATTGGGACTCGAGGCCGACGAGCCGCGCCGCTTCCGCTACAAGAAGTTGACGCACTAGAGGATCGACTTGCAGCCGCGGGTGTGTTCCAGGACCTGCTCGAGCACGAGGCCGTTCGTGGCGACCCCTTCGCCCGCTTGGATCGTGTGGTTGCCCGCCCAATCGGTGAAGGTGCCTCCGGCCTCTTCCACGATCGGCTGCACGGCGGCGGCATCCCACACGTTCATGATCGGATCGATCATCGCCTCGGCACGGCCGGTGGCGACGAGCACGTAGCCGTAACAGTCGCCCCAAGTCCGCGTGAGGTACGCCGCTCGTTGGAGTCCTTCGTAGGCGGCGCCGCGGCCAAGCTTCTCGAAGCCCTGCACCGTGGTGGTGCAGAACAATCCCTCGGCGAGGTTGGCACATTTCGACACCTGCGCACGCTCGGGCTTTCCGCCGCGGACGACCGACCAGGTTCCCCCGCCCAGCGAGGCGTAGACCATCTCGTCGAGTCCCGGCAGATAGACGATGCCCACGACGCAGCGTCCCTCGCGCTCGACACCCACCATGGTGCCGTAGAAGGGAACCCCGTGGACAAAAGACTTGGTGCCATCGATGGGATCGAGAATCCAACGGTATCCTGACGTCCCCTCGATCGTGCCGAATTCTTCCCCGAGGATGCCGTCCGAGGGGAACGTCGCGGCAATGCGGGCACGAAGATGCTGTTCGGCCTCGCGGTCGGCCACGGTGACCGGTGAAGCGTCCTGCTTCCACTCCACTTGCAGGTGCGATTGCCGGAAGTGAGCCAGGGTCAACTGACCGGCTTCACGACCGGCGGCCAGGGCAAGTTCCAATCGTACGACGAGATCGCGTTGGTCGTCACTCATGGCCGCCAGCCTAACGGCCGCGCGCCCTGTTGCCAAGCCGCCCGAGCGTTCAGGAGTTCCGCGGCTGTACGAGCTGCGACAGCTTGATCGAGGCGAGCTGGTTGCGCGTACTCGCCGTCACCTCTTGCAAGGCGAGTTGCAGCTTCGTCACCGACTCGATGGGGAACGCGGCGTCCTCGGGCATGTCGGTGGCCAGGGGTCCGTCCACCGCCTCGATCACATCGAGCAACGAGATCTCCTCAGGCCTGCGCCGCAAGCGGTAGCC
Source organism: Pirellulales bacterium (assembly GCA_019636335.1). NCBI lineage: Bacteria > Pseudomonadati > Planctomycetota > Planctomycetia > Pirellulales > Pirellulales bacterium. The sequence continues at coordinate 85,456 of JAHBXR010000012.1, read as the reverse complement.
CCCTTCGACCCCTCGCGTCGATTGCAACACGCCATGATTGACGAGATTGCGCAGGATCTGCAGCAAGAAACGTTCGGGCATCTGCCCCTGCTCGGCGATTTGGCTGCAGGGGATCGGCTCGTTCGACTCGGTCTTGGCCAACTGTAGTGCGGCCTGCAGTGCGTAGGTAACCGTGCGAGACAGTTTCATGGCGACCGCCCTCCCGATCGAACACGCCGGACTGCTGTCGAGCCGACCTGTGGGGAGTGGTCTACGGACCAAGCGGCGCAGAGGCGCGCAAGAACACTCATCGTCGAGCGCTCGCCGCCGTGCGACCGCAATTCCCTGCAGGTCGTCACTCGTCGTGTGCGATTCGCTTCCGCTTACCGCGTGCTCCCTGACGCACGCCCGATCACGCGTTCACTACACCAGCGCCGCGCGTTGCCGTACCGCGGAACAGGCACCGCACCGTACTCAAACTATCGAGACTCAAACTATCGAGACTCTTCTCGCCCTACTCGATAGAAAACCAAGCAGTTTTGCGAACGGTAACAAAGGGGGACAGTAAATTTCAATGAAAATAAGGTCTCCGTGCAATGTTCTGCGCAGACGTGCAAGAAAGGCTGTCGTTCGCGGCCAGAACGGCCTCGAATTGTCACGATGCATTTACACCGTGCGCGTAAAAAATATGCGCAAACACCTATGCGGTGGCACACTCGAGCAAGTCAGGCGGACGTGCGCACGATCTGCGGCCTGCATCAACATGCAGCACCAGCATGCAACATCACGGCGAGCTATTTGGCCGGGGCCGCGTGCGGTTCTTTCTGCGCGGGCGATTGGCGATACGTGTGCCACACGAGCAGCGCGACACCGCACACCAGCAGGCTGTCGGCAATGTTGAAGACGGGAAAGTCGATCAGACCTTCCACCTTGAAGTGAATCCAATCGCGCACGGCATGCACGGGTTCGCCGACGCGCTCGGGCGGAAAGTTCCACGAAAGGCCCGGCAGCCCGACGCGATCGTAAAGGTTGCCGAGTATTCCACCCAGAATCATTCCCAGGCAAACCGTCAGCCAGGTGTCCTGGGCGGCGCCAGCGAAGAAGACCCAATAGCAGATCGCCAGGGCGGCGATGATCGACAGGCCGGCGAAGATCGGCACCTTCCCCTGCCCCATCCCGAATAGCGCCCCTTCGTTCAGGTTCGTGTCGAGGGAGAGGACGTCGGGCACGATCCAGATCGGGTTCGACATGAACGGCATCCCCTGCCGTGAGAAGATCCAGCTTTTCGTGCCGAGATCGAGCGCCAGTCCCAAAAGGGCGAGCAGGACGAAAATCGCATAACGACGGCGCGGGGCGTCCTTCATCCCGAGAACCTTCCACGTGGACAGCGAGAGGGGCCAGCACGGCGCGGAACACCGGGAAATCGCTCCCATTCCCGAGAGCCATCTCCCGGCGATGTAGGCGCACCGCTAGCGCTCAATATAGCCAGAAGGCCGTAATTCGGGCAGGCGAAGATGGGGGGCTCGCTGCGGGGCGAACGAGTGCCACGTCCAACCCCAGCAGAAGGGCTGCTACAACACAACCGCTGAACACGTCAGTGGTTCGGCGGCAATCGATCGTCTAGCTGCGACCCTTTTTTGCCACCCGAACTCGAGGCGTGGACAGACGTACTAGCCTTTTTCCATCTGCTGAGCGCACTTGATGCAGAAGGGCGTGTACGGGATGGCGTTCAGACGGAGCTTGGGAACCGTCGCCCCGCACTCCTCGCACGTGCCGTAAGTCCCATCCTCGACACGCTCCAGAGCGGCCTCGATGGCCGCCAGGGTGTCCTCTTCCGTTTCCATCAGGCTGAGCGTGAATTCCTGCTCGTAGTTGTCGGTACCGATATCCGCCATGTGAATCGGCATGCTCGACGTCTCGCCCGTGGCTTCCATACGGTTCTTCTTCAAGGCGGCATCAGCCATCTGGGAAACATCCCCCCGGAGACGGGCTCGCAGGGTCACCAAACGCTCTTTGTACTCCTTCAGATCCGCCTTCTTCATGGAAGATTCTCCTAGGGGGACTCCCTGCTACCAGGGTATAGACTTTCCATTCTAGGCACCCTGAAAAGGGGTGTCAAACCACTGAATCTTCACAAAACATGGCCTTTTTCCGCCGTTTTGCCGGCTGTTTTTCGACCCGGCAGCCCCATGAACCCTGGTGCATCGCACAGCCGGGAAAGCGGCTCGGGCCGAAAACCGCTATCATCCCGCTCGTCGGATGTCGGCAGAGATCGGGTGGCAGTCGTTTCACAGTTCGGTTCGGGCAATTCGCATGCACATCCTGTTCGTTCACCAGAACTTCCCCGCTCAGTTCGGCCACATCGGCCGGGCACTCGTTCGCGATCATGGCTACGAGTGTACGTTCGTCACGAACAAGCCCGCGACGGTCGTCGACGGCATCCGGGTGCTGCGCTACGATCCCCACGGGGGAGCCACCGAGCGGAATCACTACTGCACCCGCACGTTCGAGAACGCGGTGGCCCACGCGCACGGCGTCTTCGAGGCCTGCCGCCAGCAGCCGGGGCTGAAGCCCGACCTGATCGTGGGACATTCCGGCTTCGGCTCGACCCTCTTCCTGCGCGAGCTGTTCGATTGCCCGGTAGTGAACTACTTCGAATACTTCTACCGACCGCACCACAGCGATCTCGATTTCCGGCCCGAGTTTCCCCCGCAGCAGATCGACCGGCTGCGGTCGTATTGCCGCAATGCGATGTTACTGCTCGATCTCGAGAACTGCACGCTGGGCTACTCGCCGACGAACTGGCAGCGCAGTCTTCTGCCGGCCGCGTATCGCGACAAGGTCGAGGTGATCTTCGACGGCGTCGATCGCTCGGTATGGCATCGCTACGACGACGTACCGCGGCAGCTCGGGGGACGCACGGTCGGCCCCGAAACGCGCATCGTCAGCTACGTTTCGCGCGGGTTCGAAGCCATGCGCGGGTTCGACATCTTCATGCGCGTCGCCAAACGCATTTACACCGAGTATCCCGATGTGCTGTTCATCGTCGTGGGCGAGGATCGCGTCGCCTACGGCGGCGACACGAAGCACATTCAAGCCCGCACGTTCCGCGAGCATGTCTTGTCGCAAGACAACTACGACCTGTCGAAATTCATCTTTCCGGGTCGATTGGCGCCGCACAATCTGGCGCAGCTTCTGTCGGTGGCCGACCTTCACCTGTATTTCACGGTGCCGTTCGTATTGTCCTGGTCGATGTTCGATGCCCTGTCTTGCGGAGCGACCGTGGTCGCGTCGGGCACACCACCGGTGCGCGAGCTGGTCACGCACGAACAGACCGGGCTGCTGGCCGATTTCTACGACGTCGACGGCCATACGGCGCACGCGCTGCGCGTGCTGCGCGATCCCCAGGGGCATCGCCACCTGGGCGAGGCCGGCATGAAACTGATCGAAGAGAAATACGATCTCGAGAAGATGCTGCCCCGCATGCTCAATCTCTATACCCGGGCAGTCGCCCGTTAGAGTTGCGCGTTTCGAAGCTTCTTGGTCGTTATCCTCGGAAAACCAGCCCATCGTAACCCGAAGCGTCAGCGAGGGAATTCCTGGAAAGAACCATCGAGCACAGTGCCCCCTCGCTGACGCTTCGGGTTACGATTCTACGAAAAGCGCCACTTCAAAACCGTCGCCACAGGGTAGTCAGCCGGCAGACAACCGTTGGCTAGCAGCCCGTTGAGTTTGTAATGGACTGCTAGGGAACCAGCTCGACCAGCAGATGGAGCAGCGACAGACCGGCCGTATACGAAATCAAGACGGTCCCCAAAACGGCGGTGATCTGGTAGCGGGTGGTCATGGTGAGGACTCTGGTGTAGGCAAGGCTCGGTCGCGGGGGCTGCCAGGCTCGCTGCCCGGCCTGTTCGAAAAATCTAGTGGCCGAGTCCGAAGCGGCGTTGAAAACGCTCCGCACGGTGTCGGGCGTACCAATCTCGGCGAGCACGGTCGCCACTGTGTCGGCGTCGTCGGGTTCCGTCTGGCATGGCTCGACTCCCTGGGTCTTGCGCCAACTCTCAGGTCCCTTGTCCGCTCGTCCTCTGACCTTTCCAGCGGAAATCGGGCCGGTTTGTAACGCGCCTCGCATGAGCTTTTCTCCCTTTCACCACCTTGGATGCGGCGGCCGGCCCAGAAGTTCCACGGTCGGGCGACGTCGGGACGGGCAGTCCGTACGCCACCCTGGGCGGGCGAGGGACGCGGAGCCCACCCCAGCAGATAGAAATGCCACGAGGGGAAGGACTTCGCACACAGCAGTGCGATGCGGTCGCGAGAGAACGTCAGTCGTCGAGCAACTGCATGTTGGGCAGGGTCTCACGCAGCCGATCGATTCCCTCGTCGGTGACGCGGCTTCCCGAGAGTTCTAGCCGTCGCAGCGACGGAAGCTGGTGCAGATGCTCCAGGCCCTGATCGGTAATCTCCGTGTGCGAGAGATTGAGCACTTGCAGATTTCGCAGTCCCGCGAGCGTCTGAAGGTCATCGTCCTTGACGCTACTGCCGTTGAGATCGAGCCAGTAGAGATGCTTCAACTGCCCCATCGGCTCGAACGCGCCTGGATCGAATGTACAGCCCGTCAGAAACAAATGCGTCAGTCGAGAGGGAGTCGCCAGCCGCTCCACGTCGTCCCGGTCGAGAATGAACCCGTCGATCGATAACGACCAGAGCGAGTGCAACACCCCCAGGCTCGACTTCTCCTCGGGCGTGAAGCGCGAGATCTTGTCGTGGTGACCGATATCGAGCCGGAAGACGCGGCCGAAGATGCCATCGGCGGCCACTCCCGGCACTGATTTGAGCCACTGCGGAATGTCGACCGAAGCCAATACCCGGTCGGGCGTTTCCCCTGCTTTTTTCTCGGCCGGCTTCGACGAGAGGGGAGGATAGTAGGCGTCGTGCGAGCTACTCGCGTAGCCGGTAGCGCCCAGCACCGTGATCGCGCGCATCTCGGCCTCGCGCTGTCGCCGTGAAGCGGCAAAGACCAGGCCAAACGTCAGGCCAAACAGCGTCAGCAACACCAGCAGCGTCCGCAGCCGGAATTGCAGCCAGCGCCGGCTCGGACGTAAAGCACTAACGGTCGCCGGAGCACTCGTAGCAGTGGACGACGGCGGAGTCTCGTTCTCGGTTCCCATGACTCCAGCATAGCGTGCGGGAATCGGGGGCAGAACGCATCGCACGAGGGATCGGGCCGAGCGGAGCGAGTCGGACCAACCAAGAGCCACCCGGCGGAATCTCCGTCGACGGGCTGTCACCGTCCGCCGAGACGAGCTTAGTAGCGGCGCAGCGAGCTATTCGTCGGCGTGGTGGGCGTGACCATGGGCTGAGGGCCCAGGGCCGACTGCAGCGCCGCCACGCGTGCGGCGACCTCGGGCTGCATGTGGTCGTGCCAGAGCGAGCGCTGATACACCGACAGGGCCTGCGTGTAGTCGCCCGACTGCTCGTGCAGCTTGCCGAGCGCCGCCAGGGCCCGAGCGTTGTAGGGGTTGTTCGTCAGCGCCTCGACCAGTTGATGCTCGGCGGCGGTTTTGTCGCCAAACTCTTCGTAGAGACGCGCCAGCTCGATCTTCGGATCGGGGTTCGTCGGCGAACGTCCCGCCCAGCCGTTCAGCAGCCGGAAGGCCTCTTCCGAGCGGTTCTCCTCGACCAGCAGAATCGCCAGACCGCGGTAGCACGCGGCATGGTCGGGGGAGTGATCGAGGCACTGGTTGTAATAATTTTCGGCCTGATCGAGCTCGGTGCGATTGCTCGACAGCTTGCCCATGCGGTGGTAGGTAGCCGCCAGGTTGTAGTACGCGTCGGCATTATTTGGATCGCTGTAGACCGCTTGTTGGAAGCGCTGCAGCGATTGTTGGTAATAGCCCTGCTGGTGCAGACGCACGCCTTCGGCATTCTGCCCCTGTGCGTGGAGCGAACCGCAGCCCGACGACGAGGCCAGGCAAACGAGCGCCGCGAGGAACAGGGCCTCGGCCGCGTGCGAGTGCGAAATAGTACGAGCAATGTGTTGGATCATCGAATTCACGGCCGTCTCGCCTCGAAGGTGGCGGGGGCGATTCTCGACTTGTTGGCGGCCACGGCTACTCTGACCGTGACGCATATCTTCCTGCGAACGATGCCCTGAGTTGCGCACGCCTCCGCGCAAGAGAGCCTGACGGGAGGCGGGACGATAATCGTTCCCTGCGCTTGCAGCAAGATCGAATAAGACCGATCCCGCTTGCGTGTAGCGTCCCAGTCGCGACGAGAACAAGCCCACCAGCCCCACCAGGCTTCGCCAGAGCGCCAAGTCGACGTTGACCGATTGGCGGCAGACTACTACTCTGCTTGCGCTCCAAAACTGTCACTCCAGGCGGCGGGCCCCTTTTGCCGGCGCTGGGCGTGCAGGCTGTGACGAGAATGCCGCATGGATGCTGGCGCCATCTACCACCGAAACGAACTGCCGCTGGCGAGCCGAGCCGCGCGCTGCGCCAAGCCGGCCTGGCTGTCGCACCTGCTGACGATCGTGTCGTTGTCGTTGCTGGCCGTGCTCGTGCAGGGCACGGTCATCTATCGCTCGGTCGTGCCGGCGCTCGACGCGGTGCGTTACGTGGCCGAGGCTAAACAGCTTGCCATCTCAGGCTCGATGCGCGCACTACTACACTCGGCCGACGACGCGCCACTTTTTCCAGCGGCAGTGGCCGGCACGTATGGCCTGCTAGAACCGTGGCTGGGCCTCCGGCGCGACGGTTGGGCCTTTGCGGCGCAGTTGGCCTCGGCGACGGCACTCGTGCTTGCCGTTCCGTTCGTGTATCTGTTGGCCCTGCCGCAGGTCGGCCGGCGTGCGGCATGTCTGGCCGGGGGCTTCTTCTGCGTTCTTCCGGAGTTCGCCCGACTCGGCGGCGATGCCATCGGCGACAGCCTGGGACTGCTCCTCTTCGCGATCACCTGCTCGTTGTTCCTGTATGGTGGGAGCTCGGTCGGTGGCACTGCCGGCTTGTCCGGCAGTGACGTAGTGACGAACCAGCTTAGCTCCCGTAGTCGCCATAACGGCACGCGTCGATTCTTCCAACATCTGTTCCCGGCACTCGGCGGCATAGCAGCCGCTGCTGCCCTGCTCGTCGGCCTAGAAACGCTGGTCCTGCTCGTGGCGATCGCCGCCATGACGATTCGACCCGCCTGGCGTACCACCGCACTCTTCACGATTGCTGGCTGCGCCCTCGCGCTTGGCGCCTGGTACGCCGTCGGGCTCGTGGTTCCAGAATTCCCTACACCAGAATCCCCTACAGTCGAGACGCCGGCAGCGGCGCACGTATATACTCCGCTTCCGGTCAAAGAATCGACCACGTCGATTCGTTTTCACGGCTATTCGGCGGCGCTTTTCGCGGCGGGCCGAGCGCTCCCCCGCACGCTGCACTATGTGCTGCTTCCGCTGGCGGTCTGGGGACTGCTTGCTGCTTGGCGCGAGCGTCTTGCGTCGCGCGCGGCAATCGCGTTCGTGCTGCTGTTCGTCGCGATGTACCTGAGCGCGGCGGTGTACTACGCCGCACGAGCCGGCTATCTCGAGCCACGTCACTTGCTCCCGGTCGCGCTCGTGCTGCTCCCCTGGAGCGCCGCGGGCACGGTCGCCTGCGCGGAAGCGGTGGCAAGCGTTTTCGCGCCGCCACGGCTACGAAACATGCTTTGCCGTGGCATGGCCGCGCTGATCCTGGTCGCCTGCCTGCTGCAAACGGCCAAGCCGCTGCACGGCCGGCGCACGCCGCATCGCGACGCAGCGTATTGGCTGGTCGCGCACGCGCAGGCCGACGAGTGCGTGCTCGATAGCCGCGGTTGGACTGGGCTTCTGTCGGGACTCACCAGCTACTCGTTCCGCGACTCGGGTGCGGCGTTGACCGAACCGCGTCTGCGATACCTGGTCGTCGAACGTCACGAACTGTGTTACGCCAGCGAGCGAAGCCGCCTGCTCGCTCAATGGGTGGCTACGTCCGATAGTCCGCCCGTCGAGTTCACTTCTCCTAGCGGCGATCCCGGACAAGATGTCCTCATCGTGCGACGGAAGAGCGAGGAACGGGCCGAGCGAGTGGCCTGGAACGAGTCCTTCGAACGTGACGAACGGCGCCGTCTGGATCCTTAATCCATAAGCGATACGACCATGCGCGAAAACGTGCGAGCTTTTGTTGAGTTGGCGGCAGAATCGTTCGGCCTCGAAGGGCCGGTTTATGAATTCGGCTCCTACCAGGTCGAAACGCAGGGAGCGATCTCCGATCTGCGCACCTGCTTTCGAGGCAGACGCTATATCGGCTGCGACATGCGCCCCGGGCCGGGGGTCGATCGCCTCGAAGACCTGGCTCAGCTCTCCTTGCCCGACGAGTGCGCGCAAACGATCGTCTGTGTCGACACGCTCGAGCACGTCTTCGAGGCGCGCCGCGCGGTCGAGGAGATGATTCGCGTGCTCGCTCCCGGGGGAGTGCTGCTCGTCGCGGCGCCGCTCGACTTCTACCTGCACAACTATCCGGAAGATTACTGGCGTCTGTCGCCGACGTGCGTCGACCGTCTACTCACGCCGCTGGCCGCGACGATCGTCGGTTCGCAGGGGGTGGAATCGTATCCGCACACGGTGTTTGGCATCGGCTGCAAGGCGCCCGTACCGCATCGTTTCGTGGCCGGCGTGAACGACTTCGTCACGCGCTTTCAAGCACGAATCGCAGAGACGGCGTCTCAAACGTCCTGGCCGCGCCATTTGAAACGACTCGCCACGCATTGGCTGCGCAGCAAAGGCGAGCGGCGACGCGAACGTTGCTTCCACGAAACACGGTTCACGCTGCAAATGCCCACGCACGCGGCGGGTGACGTGGCCCACTGGGTCTTGCCCAGCGCGTCGCAAAAAACCGGCACACGACTCGACCTGATTTGAGAAAGGCCAACATCATGCGGCGCGACGACGTCCAAGACCCAGGGGCAGATTTTTCGGCCGGACGAGTCTTGGTGATCGGCCTCGACGGCGCCACGTTCGACGTGCTCGGTCCGTTGACCGCCGATGGGACCATGCCCCATCTGGCGGCTTTGATGCGCGAATCGGCCCTCGTGCGGCTCAACTCGGTCGAGCCGACGATCACGCCCACCGCCTGGACCACCTTTCAAACCGGTTGCGATCCGGTCGAGCATGCGATTCTCGACTATCGCTATCTCGATCATCGTGCCGGGCAGGTGCGCTTGAACAGCGCTCGGCGCCTGCCGATGTCGACGATCTTCGATCGTGTCTCGCACGCGGGGGGCGAAATCGTTTCGATCAATCTGCCGATGACCCATCCCGTGGGCTCCCACGTACGCGGATTGATGATCGGCGGGCTCGACAGCCCTTCGCCCGACGCGGTGCTGGCCCCCTACCCCGAGTTCGCCGATCGACTGCGTGCCCGGGGCGTTCGCCTCGAGTTGAAGACGATCTGGAAGCGTCGTCCCACAACGTTCGAAGAGCTGCGTTCCGGCGTGCGCGAGACGCAAAACGATTTTCGCGCCCGCGTCGCTGCCGCCGAATTGGCCGACGAGCAGTACGACTGGCGTTTGATGGTGGTGCAGTTTCAATCGCTCGATTGCCTCCAGCACCGACTGTGGCATCTGCTGGGAATCGAGGGCGCCGCGGGGGGGCCGAGCGATTGGATCGAGGAAACGCGCCGCGCGCTGCGCACGCTCGACGACTGCCTGGGCGCACTCGTCGGGCTGGCCGAACGGCGCGGCGCCGCGGTGATGGTGGCCAGCGATCATGGCTTTGGCCCGTTCCGCGAGAAGATCTCGCTGCCCGAGCTCCTTCGTCGCCGAGGACTTTGGGCGCCGGCGCGTGCCAGCAACCGCGTCCACTATCGACTTTCGCGCGTCACCTGGAAGCTGCGGCGCTGGATGCGTCGTCGCGCATCCGGAGGGGGCAGCGTCGCTTCGATGGCTCGCCCCGCCGCGGCCCTCTTGCCGGTCGACTGGCAGCGTACCGCGGCCGTCACGCTGCATGGAAATCTCGCCGGGCTGGTCTACCTGGCAACACCCGACCGATTCGGCGCGGGGGGCATTACCAACGGGCGGCTGTACGACGAAGCGGCGCAGGCGACCGTGGCGGCGTTTCGCGAGGCCGCGCACCCCGAGACGGGCGAGCCACTCTTCACCGATGCCTTCGTCACTGCTGAGCGCTGGCAGTGCGATCCCTTGGAGCGCTGCCTGCCCGACGTCGTCGCGATCCCGGCCGAGGGGTTTCATACCCGACCGAAGCTCGATCGCTGGGGGCGCTTGATGCGCAGCGATCCCACGCTCGCCGCCACCCACCGCCGCGAGGGCGTGCTGATGCTTCGCGCGCGGGGGGTCGAGTTGGGCAAACCGCTCGCCGCCGAGCTGCGCGACGCGGCGCCGACGATTCTCGACCTGCTCGGGATTGCCCCTGGAACACAGATGACGGGACAAAGCCTGCGCGGGCAACTCACGAACTCGACGAGTCGAGCAGCGGTCGAAAACGTGGCCGGCATCGCCCCGCTCGAATGTCCGCGCGATGATTCGGCCGACGAGCTCTCGGCCGAAGAACAGGCGCAAGTCGAAGATCGCCTGCGCGAGCTGGGTTATATCGAGTAACGCCTTGCCGACCCTCATTAAAGTCGCGCATGGAGCGGGTAGCAAGGAAGCACAGGCTGGCAGCCTGTGCCACTTTCTCTCGCAAGGGCTTTGAGCCCAGCGACTGGATTAAGTCAGCCCGGCGATCGGTTCGCCGTGGTAGACATGGTGGGGGCGGTCGACGGCGTCGTGCCAGGCGGCTTCGGCCGGAATGCCCAGGGCGCGATAGATCGTGGCGGCCATGTTCTCGGGACGCTGCGGATCGGCCGCTGGAAAGGCCGCGTGCTTGTCGGACGAGCCGACGACCGTTCCCCCGCGCACGCCACCTCCGGCAAAGAACACCGTCTGCACGGCGCCCCAGTGATCGCGGCCGGCATGCTTGGCGCCAGGTAGCGTGGAAAGCTTCGGCGTGCGTCCGAATTCGCCCGCCATCACCACCAGCGTCTGATCGAGCGAGCCGTCGGCGGCAAGATCGTCGAGCAGCGCCGACACGGCACGATCGGTCGGTGGCAACAGAAAATCTTTCAAGCAGGGAAAGAGTGACTGGTGCGTGTCCCACGTCTCGTTGTTGCCGAGATTCACCTGCACCAGGTTCACCCCTGCCGCCACGAGACGCCGCGCCATCAGCAACGACCAGCCGAACGAGTTCCGCCCATAACGGTCGAGCGTCGCTTCGTCGGCATTGGTCACGTCGAAGGCGCGACGCGTGCCGGGATCGGCCAACAGCGATACCGCCTGTTCGCGATAACGATCGAACTGCGCGAGATCGGCTATCGCTTCGAGACGCCGGCATTGCGATTCGATCTCGCCGAGCAGACCGAGGCGCCCGTCGAGTCGATCGCGTCCCAGACCGTGGGGCAGCGAGAGATTCGGCGCCTGATAGAGCAGATGCTTGGGATTCTCGGCGCCGCGCTCGAAATGAAAACCATATTCCGGGTACGCGCCGTAGGAGACGCCGTTGAAGGGAGAGGCCTCGACGAACCAAGGATCGCGCTGCGCGCCCATCAGGCCGGCAAACTGGCCGGGAATGACTCGACCCGTGCGATGAATCAAGCGCTCGGGCAGCACCACGGCCGGGGGCAGATTGTTGCGCGGCACGGTTACGTCCCCCACCACGGACGCGATCGACGGCCAATCGCTCGGCTTGGGCGTGACGTCGGAGAAGGCGGGAGGCATCGGCGTCCGCCCACTCAACATCACCATGTGCCCCTGCGAGTGCTCGTTGTAGGGATGCGTCAATGAGCGAACGAGCGCCCAGTGCTGGCTGCGCTCGGCGAGCAGGGGGAGATGCTCGCAGATTTGAATGCCGGGCGTGCGCGTCGCGATGGGACGGAACTCGCCACGAATCGTATCGGGCGCGTCAGGCTTGAGATCGAAACTTTCCTGCTGCGCGAGCCCGCCCGAAAGAAAGATGTAGATCACCGATCGCGCGGCGGGCGTCTTGCTTCCGGCGCTCGCTCCCAGGGTACGCAAGGCCGTCAGATGATTCATGCCCAGGCCCAACAGCCCAATCGCGCCCGCTTGAATCGCCACGCGACGGGTGTAGCGTGGATGCTCAGCGATGCGCGGGGCAGGACGTTGCACGGGCCAATCCTCGGCAACATGGCGGGCAGGAACGAGCAGGCCGAATTACGGCGACCATCAGACTAGTGCGCAACCAGGCTGCATGCAATCAAACTGCGCCAGCCGCGGTCGAGCTTGTCTACTCCGACTCGGCAAGGAATGAATTGCGGAGCAGGCCGAGCTTTTCGATCTCGACTTCCACCACGTCCCCCGGCTTGAGGAAGACGGGGGGCTTGCGGGCCATGCCCACGCCGGGGGGCGTGCCGGTGAAGATTACATCCCCCGGCATCAGCGTGGCGACGCGCGAGATATAGGCCACCAGTTCCGGCACGCTGAAGATCAATTGCCTGGTGCTCGAGTCCTGCATCGTCTGGCCATTTAAGCGCAGTGCGATGTGCAGGTCGCCGGGGTCGCCCGCTTCGTCCTTGGTGACGAGCGTGGGTCCGAAGGGGGCGAAGCCGTCGAAGGTCTTGCCCAGCAGCCACTGGCCGCCTGGCTTGCGGAGTTGCCAATCGCGGGCCGAGACATCGTGGCCACAGCAGTAGCCGGCGATTGCATCGAACGCTTTCTCGGCCTTGATGTGCTTGCCCCCCGTGCCCATCACGACGACGAGCTCGGCTTCGTAGTCGACTTGTTCGCTGGCATCCGGCAGGCGGACGGCGTCCTCGTGTGCGGCGACGCTTGTCGGAAACTTGTTGAACAACACCGGCTCGGGAGGGGGTTCGACACCGCTTTCGCGCGCGTGATCGATGTAGTTGAGACCGACGCAGATCACCTTTTGCGGCCCCGGCACCGGCGCGAGCAGACGCACCTGCCGCGCGGCCAGGGGCTCGCCTCGCGCGATGGCGATCGCCGCGCGCTGCAGACCGGCCTCTCCCTCGGCCAGCAGGGCCTTCATGCAGGTGGGCAGCGAGGCGTCGGCCTGCTGGAGATCGATGAGGTCGTCTCCGCGCAGGCCAGCGATACGTGGACCCGTGGCGCTCTGATAGGTGACCAGCTTCACGTGCGCATACTCCGTCGGCGTCGGAAGGCAAAACGGCCGGTCACAATAGCCGATGCCCCATCGACCAGCAAGCAACCGGCAGAGCCGTCTTCGGCCGTGAGCAGCTTTGCTGCGAACTTGGCGCCGGTACCCTCGTTATTACCGTCCCGATTGGTATCACTCGAAACAGCAGCGGGGCAGAAATGCCACCTGGGTCGGCGAACCGATGATGGACTCCTGTAACGCACGTGCCGAGCACGCCCTGTGCTTTGACCTTAATCCAGGGGCGACCTAGGGTTTGGAAACCAGCCCTCGATTCGTGCGCGCCGGCCGACGGCCTCGTTGTGCCCGTTTTGTCGGCGCGTTTTTCGCGGCTGGACCTCCGCTGATGTGACACCTCGCGAATCCCCCGATCGGTTGAAGTCTGGACGGAAGCATGACCAGCGAAGCTCCGCGCGGCAATCGCCCGAAGCAGCCCGTCGGCCCTAGCGGCACTGGCCTCGAAGAGAGCGCGCCCGCGAGTGCCGCGTCTCCGACCTCACAGGCCGCCTCGGAAGTGCGTGCCGAGCGGCGCATGTCGCAACTGACCGCACTGCTCGAGTCCGTCGAAGGGGCCCCGGCGCCGCGGCCACGGCGTGCCTCCCTGCTCCAGGACCGAGACAATCAACTTCCGCTGGCTCGACTGGGAGTCGCGGCCGGATTGTTCGCCGCGTTGCGCGCCAAGCACGCCGACACGGCCGCCCATTCGTTGCGCGTGACGCTTGGCTGTTCGGCCTGGTCGCTGGTGCTGGGGCTCCCCCCCGATCAACGCGATGCACTCGAGGTCGCCAGCCTGCTGCACGACATCGGCAAGATCGGCGTCCCCGATGCGGTCCTGCTCAAGCCGGCGTCGCTGACCCCCGAAGAACTGCTGATTATGCAGCAACATCGGGTGACGGGGCTCGAGATACTCCGCTCCTGCTGCCACAACCCGCTGGTGCTCGACATCGTGGCCTACGCCACGACCTGGTATCAGGGAGAGCGCGGTAGCGGCATCGTCGGCGAGGAGATCCCCCTGCCGGCCCGCATGCTGGCCATCGTCGACGCGTTCGACGCGATGACGAGCAACCAGCTCTACCGCCGACCCCTCTCGTGCGAACGTGCCATTGGTGAGTTGTTCCGTTTCGCCGGCACGCAGTTCGACCCCAACCTCGTGGAAAAATTCGCTCATTTCCACGACCGCGATCAGAGCAGATTGCAAGACCAAGTAGCCCAAGGCTGGCTGCGTGCGCTGCAGCCCGAGCAAGTCAACTCGAACTGGTCGCTCAACGAGGGGCCGATCGTGCCCGAGGCGGGGCGCGGGCGCCGCGTCTATCACACGACGCTGCTCGAACACATGCAGGACGGCGTGGCGTTCGTCGATAGCTCGATGCGCGTCGTGTACTGGAACCGCGCTGCCGAGCGTCTCACCGGCATCACCGCCGCCAGCATCTTGCAACGGACGTGGACGCCGCGGGCACTCGAGCTGAGCGAGCCCGACGGCACACCGCTAACGGCCGATCATTGCCCGATCGAGCAGGCGATGCAGTCGGGGGGGCATTTTCTCCGCCGGCTCTCGATCCGGGGGCGTAACGGCCGTCCGTTGCCGATCGAGTTGCAAGTGGTCCCGGTCGAAGACCTTGACAGCACGCTGCACGGCGCGACGCTGTTGATGCACGACGTGTCGCCGCAAACGTCGCTCGAGGCCCGCTGCCAGAATCTGCACGAGCTCGCGACGCGCGACCCGCTCACGCAGGTGGCCAACCGCGCCGAGTTCGACCGCGTGCTCGAGCTGTTCGTGATTGTGCATCTCGAGCAATCGCTGCCTTGCAGCCTGATTATCTGCGACATCGATCGCTTCAAGAAGATCAACGACACGTTCGGCCACCCCGCCGGCGACGAGGTGATCAAGAACATGGCCCGGCTGCTCAAGCGTATGAGCCGGCCCGGCGACCTGGTGGCCCGCTACGGTGGCGAGGAGTTCCTGTTGCTGTGCGCCGGCTGCGACAATGCCACGGCGGCACGGCGTGCCGAAGAGCTGCGTCACTCGCTGGCCGAGATGCCCCAGCCGGCGCTCGGCGACAAGCGCGCCACGGCCAGCTTCGGTGTAACCGAGCTGCAGCCGGGCGACACGCCCGAGACGATGCTCCGCCGCGCCGACCGCGCCCTGCTGTATGCCAAGGAGAAGGGGCGCAACACGGTGGTTCAACTCGGGAGCGGCATCGCCGGTCCCGAGGGGCTCGATCACGTCATGCAGGGGCTGCGTCAGGCCGTGGCCGGCGGCGAAGCGCACCCCATGCCTCACGGCAAGAGCAATGCTTTGTTCGAACGCAGCATGCGCACCTCGGTGCCACTCGAGATGAGCATCGAGAAGCTGCGTGGCTTCGTCGCCGATCACCACGCCGAAGTCATCTCGGTCGAAGGGAACCACGTGAAGATCTATGCCGGCGGCGAGATGCTGTCGGTGTTCCGCCGCGGGTCCGATCGGCCGATCCGTTTGGTGATCGATCTCGTGGCCGAGGAAGAAAAATCCGAGTCGCGCGAAGGGGACGCGCGAGGACGATCGAACCGCACGATCCTGCACGTCTCGATCAATCCGTTGAAAGGACGCGATCGACGCGTGGCGAATGCCACGGAGCAGGCCCGCAAGCTGGGGGCTTCACTACAGGCCTACCTGATGGCCGAACCGCTCGCAACTCCGACCGACCCAACCTAAGCATCGACTGCCCTCCGCGTCCCACCACGGGCCAGTCACACCAGTCAGGCGAAATCATGGCATGTATCGGCGCGACGCTCTCGGGCCTGGAACGGACTCTGCTCCATCGACTGGCCGAGGCCCAGACGGCCGCCGCCGACAACGCACTACATCGGGTCGCTTCGCGCAGCATCAACACCCCGGTGGACAATCCCCGCCGTTTCGTCGCGCTCTCGGACGTGCCGTCGCCACTGGCCATCGTCGGCCATCGGCTGGCGAACGTTACGGCCGCGAACTCGCTCGTGAGCCAGGCCGAGCTCACGCTCGACCAGATTCATACGCAGGTGGAGAGCATTCGCCGGTTGGCGCTCGACGATGAGGACGGAGATCTCACCGCGCAAGAGCGCGGCGCGCAGCAAGCCCGGATCGACGCCGCGATCAAGGAAATCAATCGACTCGCTGGACTGCGCGTGAACGGTCGACGGGTACTCGACGGCGACGGCTCGGCCGAGCTGACGACGAGCGGTCACCACGCAGACCGGATCGTCAACTCGAGTACCACGGCGACGCTCGCCATTCCCAGCATGCATGCCAGCCGTCTGGGAGGACCGAGCGGCATGCTCACGGATCTCGCCCTGGGGGGAGCCCACGCCGGGCTGGGCGCGAACGCCTCGCGCGCGATTCGCATCGTGGACGAGGCCCTGGCGCGGATCGATCTCGTCACCGACACGGTGCGCGGCTTTGCCCGCGCCGCTATCGATTCGTCCGCCGCGCTGCTCGAAGGACTCGACAACGCAGTGGCTTAAGTGGTCGGCGGCAAACAAGGTTGGCCGCCGCCGAACCACCCACAGCAGACTTCGCACGCTGGCCAATTGCCCCTCTGCTGGCGATGGTGTATGCTCGGCGGTCCCGCGATTATTCATGCCTGCACGGCGAATGATCTCGCGCGGCGTTCGGCCCGCGACTGCCGGGCTCCCGATGGTTGCCCTCGGGTCATCGGCCGTGCAGACATCGTTCGAAGGTTTTTTGCCCCGCGAAGCCTCCTCGCTCGCGTCCTCCGCGAGATGTCGAGAGGCTAACGTTCGCGACCGGCCGAAGCGCCAGGTCGCCTGACGAAAGGGAGAGCCCATCATGGCCTACACATTGCCCGCACTGCCCTATCCGTTCGATGCCTTGGAGCCGACGATCGACGCCCGCACGATGGAGATCCATCACGACAAGCATCACGCGGCGTACGTGAACAACTTGAATGCCGCCATCGAAGGCACCGACCTCGGCAATCAATCGATCGAAAAGCTGGTCGCCAACATCGAGATGGTGCCCGAGAACATTCGTACGGCCGTCCGCAACAACGGTGGCGGGCACGCCAACCACTCCCTCTTCTGGACGATCATGGGCAAGGGCAAGGGGGGCGAGCCCACGGGCGACCTGGCCCAGGCGATTGACAAGGAGTTGAAGGGCTTCGCCGGCTTCAAAGAGGCCTTCAGCAAGGCGGCGGCGACCCGCTTCGGCAGCGGCTGGGCCTGGCTCAGCGTTTCGCCTGACGGCACGCTGATCATCGAAAGCACGGCAAACCAGGACTCGCCCCTGATGACCGGCCACACGCCGATCCTGGGTCTCGACGTCTGGGAACACGCCTATTACCTGCATTACCAGAATCGCCGCCCCGACTACATCGGGGCGTTCTACAATGTGATCGACTGGTCGGCCGTGGCCGACCGTTACGCCGCCGCGAAGAAGAAGTAGTCGCGCACCGGCGTCCGTCGATCGAAAGCGTCCTTTCAAGTGCCGCTGGCAGTGTCACTGCTAGCGGCACTTTTTTTGGGCGCGATGAACTGGCGTTGACCAGCGCGCGGGCAACTCTATAATCCCGCCCCGTCCTCTCCGGGGCCGGTCTGCCCCTGCTGGGTGCAAACTTTTCTGGTTTTACTGATTCTCGGGGCGACGACCCGCCGAATAACCACTACCAACGGTAGGGTCTGCCGCGATTCCAACTGCAGGCGATGGTCCGTCGTCGCACTTTGACCGCCGTTCGATTGCTTCACCTCTGATTACAAATTCGATCCTCAGGGACGAGGATGCCGGCTTCAAGACGGGCAGGGACGCCCGTTCGGCCGGCGTTTGCCCCGCGGATCGCTCGAATTTCGCCGGGAGCGCTTGCCATGCGAGCTACTGTGGCACGGATCGCGATCATCGTCGCCTGTCTCTCGATTCTCACCGGCTGCCGTAGCGGCAGCGGTGGTCTCGCCTGGAACAAGTGGAAGTTCGGCAAGAGTAAAGACACCGAACTCGCGCAGGCGCCCCCTTCGCAATACCCGGCCCTGCCGTCGGAATCGGCCACGCCGAATCCGCCCAACGTGCAATTGGCCTCGACCCAATATGGCGTGACCCCGCCGGGGACGACCTCGTATCCCGACCCGACGCAAATGGGCGCCTACGGCGTGGCCGGCAACGGCATGTACAACCCGGCCGGTGCGATGCCCCCGACGATGCCCATGCCGCAGGCTGGCGCCTACAACCCGAACTACGCTCAGACCGGCACGGCCGCTCCCTACGGTGGCATGCCTGCGACGAACGGTTATCCGACGCAGGACCCCTACGCCGCGTACGGTGCCCAGCAGACGGGCTACACGGCGGGTCCCACGGGCTACACCGCTCCTCCTGCTGACTACAGCGCGGCGCCCTACGCGTCGACGACGCCGGCCGCACCCTATACGCCGGCCGCACCCTATACGTCGGCCGCGCCGGGCACAGCTTACGACCCCAACACCGCGGTGGCCGACAATCGCGGCATGTACGCTCCGACGAGCATGCCCGCCGCCAGTCCCCCGCCGGCAGCGACCGGCGATCGTTACAGCAGCTACAACTACGGCTCGACCGGCACCGACCCGGCCGCCACGGCACTGACGGCCGCGGCCTATCCGGCGACGACTCCGGCCTATCAGCCTGGCACGACCGACTACACCCCGGGCGTGACTGGCTACCAACCCGGTGCCACCGGCTATCAGCCGGCAGGCGTGCCCGCCTACCAGTCGCCGACCGGCGGCTACCCGGCCCCGGCTGCGACCACGACGACGCCGCCGGCGACGACACCGTATCGCCCGGGCAGCACCAGCGACTATCCGCGGGCCCAGTCAGGCATGACGGGGGGATCGGCGGTGGCGCCGGCAAGCTACGACAACTCGGGACTTGCTTCGCCGGCCGCTCCGGCGGTGTATGTGCCGCCAGCCGCTCAATAGTGCCTGCCGCAGGTTCGATAACCTCGCCTCCAACAACACGGCCCAGACATTGTTGTCTGGGCCGTGTTGTTTTTGTTGCCAGGGATGTGCGTCCAGCAGACCGAAGGCGTTAGACGGCGCTGCGGACGGCCGCTCGCATCACCTCGCGACGACGCATCGCGCCGGTGCGTTCCTCGCGTTCGATCGAGGCCAGCCGATCGTCCGGCGTTCGCGTCGTCGTCGTATCGTCGGAGAAAAAACTCGGGTCGGCCAACTCCACGATCGACTCGACAATGACGTCCGGGCGGTAGGCGTAATTCGCCAGGTCCTCCATGCTCGTGCTGCCCGACAGCGTGAGCACGGTGCGATAGCCGAGTTGCACGCCGCCGAGAATATCGGTCTCCATCGTATCGCCGACGACGGTCGTCTCGGCCGAGGCCAGGCCCAACACCTTCCGCGCCTCGCGGAGCATGAGCGGACTCGGCTTGCCGACGCTGAAGGCCTTGGTGCCGGTCGCGGTTTCGAGCATGGCCACGATGGCGCCGCAACCGGGCCGCAGCCCGGTGCTTGTCGGGCAGTTGGGATCCATGTTCGTGGCGATGAGCCGCGCGCCGCGCAACACCATGCCCACGGCGGCCTCGATCATGTCGAACGTGAAGCTGCGACCTTCGCCCACGACGACATAGTCGGGATCGTGATCGACGATCGAGTAGCCATTCGCGTGCAGCGCGTTGAGCAGGCCACCTTCGCCGATCACGTAGGCGGTGCCGTTCGGCTTTTGCCGGGCAAGAAAGCGGGCCGTGGCCATCGCACAGGTGAAGACGTGCGACTCGTCGGCTTCGATCCCCATGCGCCGCAGCTTGGTCGCCACATCGCGCCGCGTGCGGGCACTGTTGTTGGTGAGAAAGAGGAAGGGAATCTGGTTGGCATGAAGCTGGCGGATGAAGCGGTCGGCACCGGGGATCAGATCATGTCCCCGGTAAATGACACCATCCATGTCGATCAAGAATCCATGTCGCATGTTCGTTTCGTTCCTGTAAAAAGAAAAGCGTTGCCCACGAGCTACGCGGATGTGGCCTCACGTTGTCCAACATCTATTCCTCCCCAACCGTGCTCGTGCGGAACGCCAAAAGATCGCGGTGATCGCCTCGGCTCCGACGAAAGCAATTGGCGTGCCGCAGAACGTCGACCTGCCACCAAACGCCGTATTTTGCGGGCTTTTTTCGCCCCTCTTGGACTTGACGCCGCCCGATTGTCAAGCGAAATCGCTCGTGGACGGACGCGATGACCAAGATTGCACGCATCCTAGGCAGTCGCCGAGAGGAATGGATGCACGAAGTATGAATATCGCGCGAAGCCAGCAGGGATACTGGTCAAAGAAGCTGGGCAGCACGCCTGCCGGAAGGCATTTGCTAGCAGCGCTAATCTTCTACCTGCGAAAGAGAAAATCGAGCGGTCCCCGGCCACGTCGCGCGCTCACGCGTTGCGGCGCGTGGCGAGGATGGTCAGATCGTCGGGCGGGCTCTCGCCCACGTAGTGCAGCTCGACCTGCCGGCCTACTTCGCGCACGAGCTCCAACATCGGAAGCTGCGCCCCCGCGCGAATAATCTCTTCCAGGCGACCTTGCCCGAAGGGCTCGGAGTCGTCGTTCATTGCCTCGACGATGCCATCGGTGCAGAGAAACAAGATGTCGCCGACTTCCATGCGTACCCAGGGAGCGCGCTCGTACGAGGGCTCGTCGAGCACGCCCAGCGGCAGCCCGGTCGCAGGCAATGCTAGCAGGTGTTGCGCCGACGAAACGAAGTGCAGCACCGGCGCATGGCCGGCATTGGCATACTCGATGCGATGGGTCGCCGTGTCGAGTTCGGCCAACATGAGCGTGATGAAACGGCCGTCCTGCAGATCTTGGCAGAGCGCGCGGCTGAGCAACTCGAGCAGCTCTTTCGAATCGGCATGTTCGAGTATCAAGGCGCGCAGCGCCGCGCGCACCGACGCCATCAGCAGGCTCGGCCCCAGGCCATGCCCGCTCACGTCCGCGATCACCAGCGCCACGCGGCCATCGCGCAGGCGCAGCACATCGCAGTAATCGCCTCCGACGGCCTGATTCGGATACCACCAGGTGGCCGTCTCGTAGCCCGGCATCTCGGGCAACTCGCGTGGCATGAAGCCGCGCTGAATATCGCGCGCCACGCTGAGCGAAGCGTCGATCTCGCTGCGTGTGCGCAGCTCATCCAACAGGCGTGCGCGATCGAGCGCCGCCGAGGCATGCTGACAGAAAGCGCGCAACAGATCTTCATCGAATGCTGCGAAGGACGAGCCGCGTTTATTGATCAACTGCAAGACGCCCAACAAGCGTCCGTCATGAGGCGAGACGAGCGGCCCCGCCAGAATGTTCCGCGTCTGGAAACCTGTCGCACGATCGACGGCCGAGTTCCAGCGCGGGTCTCCCGCCGGATCGCTGATGTTGGCCACGTAGCGCAAACGCGCCACGTCCCCCGTAATGCCTTGCGAGATCGGATGACGAATCTCGTCGATCTCGAGTTCCGTCACGGCGCGCGTATAGAGATCTTCGCTCGCCGGATCGTACTGGTAGACGCTGGCTCGTTCGCAATCGAGGGCCTGACACGCCTCGGCCGCAATCGTTTCCAGAATTTTCGACAGGTCTACCTCGGCGGCCAGCGCGCGCGTCACGTCGAGCAACGTCTCGAGGCCGCGCAACCGGACGCACAACTCCTCGCCGGAGAGCGAGTCGAGATCACAAGGGGGCAAGCCGGGCTCCATCAGTCTAGCTCCTCCTCACCGTGCGCGACCGCGGACGAGCTGGAATCGCGCTCAGTGTACTCCTCCGGTCCCTGGTGCGGTACCCGCCACAGGCTCGTCACCGCGCTCGGCCAGCCACTCATTCGACACGAACCGCAAGACGAGCGAATGCCAGACCTGGCGCATCGACGCCGCCTGCTCGTCGGTGAACTCGTCTGCGGCCGGCCGATCTTGGTCTCGAGCCGAATTTTCCAACCCCCGCCAGCGAAGTCGCCGCGGCCAGCCATACATGGTCGCCGCGGCGTTGAAGCGTTCGGCGATGCGCAGCCCCCACAGCGTGCCGAACGCGTCTCGGAAGTCGCACCATTGACGATCGAACGGCGGCTGCGGTTCGGGCCGCCGCGGGATTCCGCACGTCACGAGCAACGTCGCTACCACGATCAGCACGAGCGCCGTGGCCACTCCCCCGCCGCCCCCAGCCGATACCGACAGCGGCAACTGCGAGGCGAACAGGCAGCCTTGCGCCGCGGCCAGCAGCAACCAAGAGGGCCAGAAGCGGGTCGGCAGTCCATTCGCCGCGCTAATCACGATGAGCAGCAGGAGAAACCAACGCCAGGTCGTGTCGAGATCGAGCGTGCGTCCCGGCGCGTAGACCAACGACTGCAAGGCCGGCAAGGCCGCGACCATCCACAACGAGGCCACGATGAACTGCCAGGCACGATCCTGGGGACGCTTGGCGCCCAACAGCGCCATCGCGGGACAAAACGTCGTGGCCGCCGCCAGAAATCGCACGTGGACGGCCCAACGTGGCTCGGCCTCGCCGGAAACGGCTGCCAGCCCCAACTCCGTGACCGCCAATACCGCCAGCGACACCATCGCCCAGCACCAGGGGGCCACGAGCGTGGTCCCGCGGAGCGACGGGCGCCGCCCTACGAGCAGGGCCAGCGAGAGTGCCGCGCTCAGCAGGGTTACGCAGGCGCTACTCCAGGGGTTCCACATCGCCGGCACAATCGTTCCGATCGCTACGCACGTCACAGGCGGACCACGAAAGGCGTGCGGCGTTGTCGAAAGGCAACGCACGCCGCGGGCTCGATCATAACAGCAAGTCGTTGTCGCCGCAGGAGATGACCAGAACTGCCTGGCCCGGTGCTTTGCGCGCGAAACCTTATCGGGTTGGAAAAATGAAACAGTTGCGTTTGCTTTACGGCCAGTCGTAACCCATGTTTCCCTGGAGCCGCACGGCAGCATCCCGCCGCGGTAATCAACCCGCGGTTACGTGGTGATGTTCCACGCCCCCTTGGTATTCAGGGCTTACTGCTGCCGGGTGCTCCGCCGACGCCGTTTCGCTGCGACCTCGAGCCTGGGGCGTTTACCAACGTCCCCCGATACGCCCCTCGTGTCGGCGGCCAAGCGCGACGCGAAAAGCAACCAACGCGAGCCTGCTCTCGTTCCAGAAAGTGCCACGATGATGAAGTCTCGTCCGATCGCGATTGCGTGTCTCGCCGCTAGCGTGCTGGGCCTGGCCGCGCCAGCCTTCGCACAAGGTTGGGGAGGCACGGTTCCGCCGTGGGGCGCCCCGACGGCCGCCAGCCGCAGCACGGTCCCCTCGAACGCGGCCGGCGCTTTTAACTCGTACTATCCCGCTTACGGCAGCTATCCCGATCCGATCGAAAATCGCTACTCCGTCGTACCACGTGGTATCTCCGCCGCCGACAGCCGATACGGCCACACGGCCGGTCGCGTCGTGACGGGCTATCCCGGCGAGACGGTCTACTACCACAACGGAGCGATGCTACAGCCACAAGGTCTCCCGGCAACCGAACAAGTGCTGCCGCCCACGAGGGTGGCTCCCCAGCCGTATTCGGCACCGCCGGCCATGATGCCGGCGCCCGGCATGCCGAATCCCTGCTATCCAGCCGCGGCCTGCGGACAGGCCGATCCCTGCTGCCCTCCCTGTCCCGCCTCGTGGCAGCATCGCTGCGGACAGCGAATGGGGGACATGTTGTCGCGGATGAAAGAGTGCTGCGACAAGTTTTGCGAGTCCCTCGCGAACTGCTGTCCCAAGCCGAAGCCGCAGCCCTGCTGCTGGACGGGCTATCAAGCCTGGTGGCACGCTCCGCAGCCGAACAACTGTCTGATGAACGAATGCTTGACCGAGAATGGCGCCGCCATGTCGGGCCAGCCTCTCGGGATGGAAATGACGCCCCCCGGGGCAGAAGTCCTCGAAGGAACGTGGTCCGATGGCTACGAGTCGGCCGAATCGACGGGCGAGATCGTCGAAGAAGGACCGTCGTTCATCGAGTATGGACGACCGACCTACGACGACGTGCCCTTGACGATTCCCTCCGCTCCCGCGCCGACAACTCCCGCTCCCACGAAGCCGGCGCCGTCTTCGATTTCGACGCCCGCCAAACCGGCCGGACACGTCGAGAACGAGCTCTCGACTCCGCGCGGGAACTGGGATGACGACGCCACCCAGGTCGAAGCACCCGAGTTGCCCCTTCCCGAGGTGGTCTTGCCCCCGCAGGACGACACCACGACCTGATCGCTACCGCTTCACACAGACGACGCGAATAGTTCGCCGCGCGGCACTTTGCTTGGGGAGAAGCAAAGTGCGGCGGCGGGCCTCGAACAACGGGCGGCTGCCGACGGGGAGCCGCCCGTTGTTGTTTTTCTCGCCCCGCGCCGGCAATATGTTCCGATCGCGAAAGCCTTGCAGGACGCCGGGCACAGGGGCCTGCCCGACACGCACGGCACACGAGGATTCCCAGGCACGCTGCGAAAAATCGACTAGAGTCGTGCGCGCGGACTGTCCGATACCTTCAGTACCAAACTTACCGGGAGGGCGGGACACGGCAGTGTCCCGTTTCAGGATAGAGATCATGGCAAGTCGACGGATCGACTTGCCATGATCTTTTTTGTTGCGCTGGCGGCGAACTTCCCGGCCGGTGGCCGCCATGCTTCGCGATTGCTCCTGGAACAATCTCGCCTCGCGCGATCTCCAGGTTGGCTGAATCTGGCCACCCCCCGCGGGGCGCAGGCACTTGGCAGCGGAAGCGGTTTTCGGTATTGATTAGTGGATTGCCACGCTGGGTCGGGCAGTTCGCAACGACAGGCCCGCCAACCTTGCCGACCCCCTACCCGTCGGCGGGGCCTTCCGCCCAGCGCAGCTCAATGCCGCTCGGACCGCGCTCGGCCGAGCCTGATTTCCTGAAACCACCGCCGCCGTCGCGTGACGTCGGACGTACGCTGTTTGTCTTATTCCGCCAGAGGTTTACCCCATGAGCGTTTTGGTGCAGCAACAGGCCCCGGACTTCGCGGCCGAGGCCGTCCTGCCGGATGGCTCGTTCGGCAAGATTCAACTCTCGAGCTTCCGCGGCAAGAAGTACGTCGTGCTGTTCTTCTATCCGCTCGATTTCACGTTCGTCTGTCCCACCGAGATCATCTCGTTCTCCGACAACATCAAGCGTTTCGAGCAGCTCGACGCGCAGGTGCTGGGCGTGTCGATCGACAGCAAGTTCTCGCACCTGGCCTGGCGCAACAAGCCGCGCAACGAAGGCGGGATCGGCGAGATCAAGTACCCGCTCGTGGCCGATCTCGACAAGCAGATCGCCCAGTCGTACGACGTGCTGCTGCCGGCCGGCATCGCGCTGCGTGGCCTGTTCTTGATCGACAAGGAGGGGGTCGTCCGTCACCAGGTGGTGAACGATCTGCCGCTGGGTCGCAATGTGGACGAGGCGCTGCGCATGATCGAGGCGCTGCAGTTCTTCGAAAAGAACGGCGAGGTCTGCCCGGCCAACTGGAAGGAAGGCCAGCGCACGATCAAGCCCGACGTGAAGGCCAGCCGCGAGTTCTTCTCGGCCGAGTACGCCCAGTCGCCGTGAGTTGACATCGCCGCAGACGGCGAAAGTCCATGATGAGAGGCATGCCGGTCTGCTCCAGTCAGGCCGGCATGCTTTTTTCTTGCGCGGCATGGGCACCAAGATCGGGCCGCTCGGCGGCGCGCCCCACTTCGCCCGGGTAGCGTCGCGGCCAGCTTGCGCGTCGTGGCCGGGCACGCGCCGCTCGCGCAAGAAATGACCTGACGCGATCAGGCCGGCCGACTCCAACTCGACAGCGAGCGGGCCGGATCGAGTTGCTGGGCCACGACGGTGAACGCCCGAGCGACTTCGTCCGGAATGCGTTTTGGCATGCCGGTCTTGAAGTCGATGAAGGCCCACTCCGTGGCGGCCGAGGCCAAGGCGGTCTGATCGCGGCGGCGGATGATTTCGTAGCAGCGCAGACAACTCACGCGTTTCAAGCCCGCCACCCAGGTACGCACGATCACGTGATCCCCCTGCTGGGCCGGTAGCTGGTAGCGAATCTGATGCGATCGCACGACCCAGCCTGCGCCGAGCCGCTCGTGCATCTCGCCCGACCAGCCCTGCGCGGCGGAATGGGCCACGGCAGCGGCCTGCATCCAGGCCACATAGGAGATATTGCTCGCATGGCCCAGCCCATCGATGTCCGCGGGAGCCACGATCAGTGCATGTTCATAAACGGCGGGCATGGAGCTTTACCTTGAATCCGTTCGACCGTCGCCCCGCGCAAGTCTCGTAGCATCATCCTGGCGGATCGCCGCCTGTCAACGGGACCGAGCGGTCCCGTTGCCCGCAAGTTTCCGCCTGCGGCAACGCCGGCAAAACTCTTGTTGTCCCGCGGGAATTTCCTTGTAAGGCGCGATTTTGAGCCGCTACGATACACACCTCGCCTATTCGGGCACGTGTAGTCTTTTCCCTGTGATAAGGAGGCAGACATGACTTACACATCTTCACCATCGGTAGCGCGGCGTGTGTTCTGGTCGGCATTGTGCTTGGGACTGGTTGTGATCGGCGGCGATTTGCTTTCGGCGCAAGAAAAAGCAGGCGTGGCGAAACCCAAGTTGCCGCGTGGTCGTCTGCCGGCGTACTACTCGCAAGTCGTCTCGCCCGACCAGAAAGAAAAAATCTACGAGGTACAAAAGTCGTACGCGCCGCGCATCAAGGAATTGCGCGCGCAACTCGCCACGCTCCAGACCGAGCGTGACGCCAAGTGCCGCGCCCTGCTGACTTCGGAGCAGCGGAAAAAGGTCGACGAGCTGGTTGCGGAAGCGAAGGCCGCGCGCGAAACCGCCGAGGCGACCGCCCCCACGACGCCTGCCGCAGCCGCTCCACCGACCGCATCGACTCCACCTGCCGCCGCCAAGGCGTCCGCGTCAGGACGCAAGCCTGTGGCAAAACCGAGCGGCAACTGAGCCGGCTACTCGAACTGCTTGGCAAAGGGCAATTGCCCGCCTTGTCGGCGCGCCGACACGTTCTAATCGCCATGCGAGCGTTGAATTCGCCCCGTGATCGCCGATGTGCCGATCACGGGGCTTTTTCCTGGCGGACAGTGGTCCTGGCAGGCTCTTGCCTACCCGTCGCGCGGCGCGACTGTGGCCCGGGGCGCAAATGGCCGACTGATATCGAAGTGGTTGGCGTCGTTACCATGCCTTTGGGGAGAGCAGACCGACGTTCGAGGTACCACGAATTGGGCAATCCATTCATTTCTGCGAAATGTCGAAACAATCCTTGGGGTTTGGGGTTAAAGCCGGCATGGTGGTTTGTCACTTCTCCAGGGGGAAAAATGGCCACCTGTTCTCCCCCGTCTCACTGCGATCGTGTTTTTTGCCCCGCTTCCAGGAATCGATGAATCGTTCGACCCTCGCCGGCCTTGGCATCTGTCTCGCCCTGGTGACGTCCTTTTTTATCGGCCGGGCCTCGGTCCGGTTTCCGGAACGCCGCCTCATGAGCGAGCGGGCCGCCCATCGCGAAACGATCGTCGCCTATTGGCCCGTCGAGACGCTCGATGAGCGGGGGACCCTGCGCGTCATGTACGCCCCGGAACGCATGCAGCCCGAGTGGGTCCGCCTGCGAGGAATCTACCTGCCACAGCCCGGCGAGCCGATGCATGACGAGGCGATCACGAGTCTGGCCAGCATGATCGAAGGCGTCGCCATTGCGCTCGACTTCGACGGTCAGGAAGTACAACGCGATGAGGCGGGACGTCTCTTCGCCTATGCGTGGGCGAATACGGGGGGCACCGATTTCTGCCTCAACGTCGAGCTCGTCCGCCTCGGCATGGCGCGTCATGTTCCCAGCGAAAGCGGCGCGCTCACCGACGAATTACAACAGGCCGAGCGCAAGGCCCGCGAGGCCCGTCGCGGTATCTGGGGCCAAAACGAGGCCGTTCGTCACGGCGGCTAGTCGCGCGGCTTCTCGATCAGGTCGTCGGATCACGCCGTCGAAGAGATCTCTTGCTGCGGCATGAGACGAGTTGGGCTTATCTGCCAGGCGTGCCGCTATCCGCGAATCGCACTGAGCAGCGCGTTCGTCAGGTTGGTCAATCGGCGCCGCCCCTTCTCCAAGGGCTGCGTCGTGAGCGCGACGCCTCCCACGTCACGTTGTGGATCGAGCCATACGATCGTCCCGGTCGCGCCCCAATGACCGTAGGCTGCCGGCGAAAGCAAATCGCCGAACGTCGTGGCGTGCGTCGGCCAGTTCAATTGCCACCCCAAGCCCCACGGATGGCAGCGGCGTTCGCCCCCCGGCACCTTCGGCATCATGGCCAGCCAGTTGCGCGTCATCGCTTCGAGCGTGGTGGGCCCGAAGATGCCCGCTTCGCCGCGGTGAATCTTCAACAGGTGCTGGACGAACCTGGCGAGGTCGCC
Source organism: Pirellulales bacterium (assembly GCA_019636335.1). Taxonomy (NCBI): domain Bacteria; kingdom Pseudomonadati; phylum Planctomycetota; class Planctomycetia; order Pirellulales; species Pirellulales bacterium. The sequence continues at coordinate 56,921 of JAHBXR010000012.1, read as the reverse complement.
GGCGGTGGAAAGCAGCCCACCCCACGGCGCGCCGAGTCGGCGCCAATAGTCGCTGTTCCAGACGCCGCCATACTCGCGCTCGGCCTCCGTAGTGCGCAGCGTCGCAAGGCGGCTCTTCTTCGACGGCTGGCCAGCGGCGTCCGGCTGTTCCCACTCGGCCGGCATGCCGAGCGTCGTATCGTGCATCGCGAGTGGCTCGAATACGCGCTCGCGTAGAAAATCTCCCAGCCGCGCCCCGGTGACGCGCTCCACGACTTCGGCCAGCATCAGCACGCCCATGCTCTGGTACTGCACCTTGCGGCCCGCCGCGAAGTCGGGCTCGAGCGCGCAGACACGTTCCGTGAATTCGGCCAGGGGCGCCTGGCGCGCGCGCAAGGCGGCATTTTCAGGCAGCATGTCGGGCAAGCCCGAGGTGTGCGTCAGCGCGTGCAGCAGCGTGATGGCGCGTTTGCCATGCCGCGCGAACCCGGGGACATAGCGCGCGATTGGATCGGCCAGCTTGACGAGCCCCGCTTCGACCAACAGCATCACGGCGGTGGCGGTGATCGGCTTCGTCGGCGAAGCAATCAGAAAGATCGCGTCGCTCGCCAGCGCCGGCGCGGCGGGTTCGGGAGACATTCGTCCGAAGGCTCGCGTCGCGAACCGTTCGTGCGACGAGGCCACGGCATACGCCACGGCGGGGACTTCATCGCGATCCAACCAGCCACGCACCAGCGCATCGGCAGGACCGAAACGCGCTTCGTCGAAGTGGCTGCTAGGCGTCATCTGTTTTGGCTGGCGCTCAACTGAGGGTACGATCCGGCTGACGCGCCACGACGCGATGAAAGTGCAACTCGACCTCGCGATTCACCACGCGGCGCACCCCTTCGACCAGACAGCGTGGTTCGTTGTCTTCCTGCCCCAGGCGCATCACCTCGGGCAGCTTCATGCCGGGCGGAATCGTGAAGGTTCCCTGGTAGATGATCTGATTGCCCGCATCGAGCTCGGGCACGATGAAGTGGCACGTCGCGCCATAGGTCAGCATCCGCGCCGCGTAGGCGTCGTGGTAGGGGCGCGGGCCCGGGAAGCTCGGCAACAGCCCGTGGTGCAAATTGATAATGCGACCACCGGCATACTTCCAGCAACTGCTGGCGGGCAGGATGCGCATGTACCGCGCCAGGATGATGTAATCCACCTGGTACTCGTCGCAGAGGCGCATCATCTGCTCGTCGTCCGCCCGGCCTTCGTTGTCGCCGATCATGTGCCAATCGACGCCGAATTGCTCGGCCAGCGCGCGGCAGCTCGGACGGTTGCCGATCATCACGGCTGCTTCGGCGCGAATCTGGCCATCGCGGATCGCACGCAGCAATGCCAGCGGCGGTTCGTGGCGATAGGTGGTGCAAATGGCCAACCGCGGCCGAGCGGCCCGCTCTTCGGCCGACCAGACGCGAATCGAGAGATCCTTGAGACGCCCGATCTCGGTCAGCGCGGCCCGGAGCGGCACCAGTTGTTCCGCCGGCAGATCGATCCGCAGGAGCATGGCGAACAGCCGCTCCTCGTCGTGATCGTACATCTGGATCTCGGCCACGTTCGCCCCCTGGCCGGTCACGTGGTGGATGATCGGATCGGCCAGCCCGCGATTGTCGGGCCCTACGGCAGTGACAACGATACGCATGAAGAACCTGCAACAAGGCGGCGAAAGGGCGCCCGACACGGCCCGCCGATCGGCATCCGCGGATTCGCGCGTCCAGCTTGAATACTATACGATTTTTCCGTGCATCCGTAGGGCCGGCAGCCGCGATAAGTACCAGCAGCATCGTGGGTTCTGGCAGGGCCAGGAGCAAAGATACTCGCATCGGTCCAGGGGGCCGACTCCGCTACAATGCCCCAGGTGGCCGTACGCCTGAGGGTGCGGCACGGCGGTTCTTCTGGCGGGAGAGGGAAGCAAACATGATCGACGCGCCGGTCGCCTGCGTAGGAAAGTTCATCCGATCGCTGCCATCGCTACAAATCTACCCCCGACGGTCGAAGATGTTCGTTCCACGCCTTCCAGTCTGGCTCGGGCTCGTCCTGCTGCTGGCCACCGTTGCCGCCGAGCGTGGGCCGGTCGTCGCCCAGGTGCTCGACGCCGTGACGGCCCGCCGCAAGATGGTCGACGAGGAGATCGTCGCCGCGGGCATCAAGAATCCGCGCGTCATCCAATCGATGCGCGACACGGTGCGGCACGAGTTCGTGCCCGCTATCGAACGCCGCCACGCCTACTACGACATGGCCCTGCCGATCGGCGAACGGCAGACGATCTCGCCCCCGTTCGTCGTGGCCTACATGACCGAGCAGCTCGATCCGCAGCCGACCGACAAGGTACTCGAGATCGGCACGGGGAGCGGCTATCAGGCCGCCGTGCTCAGCCCGCTCGTGGCCGAGGTCTACTCGATCGAGATCGTCGAACCGCTCGGCAAGCGCGCCGCGCGCACGTTGGCGCGGCTCGGCTACAAAAATGTCCAAGTGAAGGTGGGCGACGGTTACAAGGGATGGCCCGAGCACGCCCCCTTCGACAAGATCATCGTCACCTGCTCTCCCGAGAACGTGCCGCAGGCGCTCGTCGATCAGTTGCGCGAAGGGGGGCGCATGATCGTGCCGCTGGGCGAACGCTATCAGCAAACGCTGTATCTCTTCCGCAAGGAGCAAGGCAAGCTGGTGGCCGAAGCGCTACTGCCGACGCTGTTCGTGCCGATGACCGGCGCCGCCGAGGAACAGCGCCGCGTGCAGCCCGATCCGCTCAATCCGCAACTCTTCAATGGCAGCTTCGAAGAGCTCGTCGGCCAGACGAGCGAGCCACGTGGCTGGCACTACCAGCGGCAATTGTCACTGGTGACCAACGGCGTGCCCGACGGCAAGCAGGCGATCTCTTTCCAGAATGCAGAACGGGGCCGGGGCGCGCAGGCCCTGCAGGGCTTTCCCATCGATGGCCGACAAGTGCCGGAGCTCGAAGTCTCGCTCTGGGTGCGGGGCCAGAATCTAGTCCGCGGTCAGACCGACGAGCAGATCCCGGTGATGGCGATCACCTTCTACGATGAATTGCGCGCCACGGTGGGGCGCGTCTTCGTCGGTCCCTGGGAGGGGACGTTCGACTGGCGCGAGGTGACGGCCCGCGAACGAGTTCCTCCGAAGACCCGCGAGGCAATCGTGCATATCGGTCTGTTCGGTGCGACGGGCGAACTCTCGTTCGACAACATCCGCATCCGCGGCATCAAGCCGGGCCAGCCCTAAAAACCAAGCCCCCACTGACCCCTGCTCACTAACCACTGCCCACTACCACCCCGCTCCCTTGGTCTTCGTCTTCACGCGGGCGATGTACATATCGGCGCAGATGTAGAGGGTCGAGCCATCGTCGCCCCAGGCGCAGTTGGCGGTCGCTTCGCCCGTGGCGAGGGTGCCCAAATGCGTGCCATCGGGAGCGAACACGAGCACGCCCCCCGGTCCCGTCGCGAACAGGTTCCCTTTCGCGTCCACCTTCAAGCCGTCGGGGAGCCCCTTCCGCTTGCCGACTTCGCTCGTCACGTCGGCAAACACGCGCCCGCCGGCCAGCGTGCCGTCGGGCTGCACGTCGAAAGCGGTCCACGTCGCGCGTGCCGGATCGCTGCAGGCCACGTAGAGCGTCTTTTCGTCGGGCGAAAAGGCGATGCCATTCGGCTTGGTGATGTCGCGCGCAAGCAGCGTCAGCTCGCCATCGGGCTTCAGCCGATAGACGCCGCAGAAGTCGAGTTCCTTCGCCGGGTCCTTATCGACGCCCAACAGACCGTAGGGGGGATCGGTGAAGTAGAGATCTCCGTTCGACTTGAAGACGCCATCATTCGGGCTGTTGAGCCGTTTGCCATGATAGCGGTCGGCCAGCGTATGGAACGAGCCGTCGGCCTCGAGGCGGGCGATGCGTCGATCGCCGTGCTGGCAAAGAACGAGCCGGCCTTCCTGATCGAACAACAAACCGTTCGAGCCTGGTTCGCCGCCGCGCGGTACTGATCCGGTATAGCCGCTCGGCTTGAGGAACTCCTTCAGGCCATCTTTCTCGGACCACTTGTTCACCACGTTCGGCGGAATGTCGGAGAAGAGCAGGTAGTTTTCCTTACGATTCCAGACGGGCCCTTCCGACCAATCGAAGCCCGAGGCGACCGTCTCCACGACCGCATCCTGGGAAATCAATTCGTCGAAGCGTGGATCGAGTCGCTCGATCTTGCCCAAGGGAGGATACGACTTCTCTTTTTCCTCGGCACCGACGTCAGACACGACCATGCAGACGACTCCCACAAGCAAGAACGACACGAGTGCTCGATGACGCATCTCGACGACTCCGCGAGGCTTGGTGCGATATTCCCGGCTTCCGCTGCCGTATGGTAACCCGGCCAGAGGCCGACTCCAACCAATCGGCCGCGATCGAACGACGACCCTCGGCAGGATTGGCTCGCGGCGCCAACCTCTCCTCCTGCCCCTTCGCGAATCACCGCGTTGAATACTTGCCCCCCTCGCGCGTGCCACCCCGGTGAAGCGTGTCTCTCAACTCGCACCGTCGAATTGGATAGGCACGCTAACATCGCACAGGAGACAGGCCGGCCAAGTGGGTGGCTCTCGCCCACAGTGCTAGACTGACGGATGGCGGGCGACACCCGGCCGCTCTCCCAAGCCTGCCGCCATCTTGTCCGACCTACGTGAGCGCCGGTCCGGTGATCCGCTTTCGACAACACACCCCGCCGCCCAACTTTCTCAGCCGCCGCGAACAGCGCCGGCTGCTGGTGTTGGTCTTGTTGTTGGGCGTGGTCGTATTGCTGATTCGCGAGGCCCGCGATCCGCGCCGCTGGGAATGGATGTGGCGTCTGGGCTCGGCAAGTCCAAGTCTCGGGAGCCACGCGGATTCTCTTGAACCCCGCACGTCGACGAGCGGCACGGACTCGCCAACCATCGACACACGCTTGCCCCCTGCCGCACCACCGGCAGACGGCGCAATCGTGCTCGCCCCGGACGAGGTTTCTGGCCAGGACGCGCACGACTTCTTTCCCGGCGTTCGCGCCGAACTGCTGACACGGGTCCGCGACGACACACCGTTTCGCGGCGCCGAGCATGAGGCCTGGTTCCACCTCTTCCAGATCCTGCGCAGTGCGAAGGCAGACCAATTGCTGTCGGCTTCGGTCGGCACGGTCGATTTCGCGCAGCTTTTCCAACAATCGGCCGACTACCGCGGCGAGATCGTGACGGTGCGCGGCACCGTGCGCCAGGCGCTATGGGTCGAAGCCCCAAAAAACGCCGCAGGGCTGCCAGGTTACTATCAACTCGCGCTACAGCCGCTGGGCTATCAGGCGTCTCCGATCATCGTTTATGCACTCGCCCTGCCGGCAGATTTCCCACTCGGCGAGACGATCGCCGCCGACATTACGGCGACCGGTTTCTATTTCAAGCGCTGGGCCTATCCGGCGACCGATACCCTTCGGCTGGCGCCAGTCGTGCTGGTCGCGGCGGTCGACTGGCAGCGTCCGGTGGCCATGACGCCCGTCGTTCGCGCGGGCCGCCGCAGCGTCTGGTTTGGCGCGGGGCTCATCGTTCTCCTGCTCGGCGCGGGCGTTTATCTTGTCCGACGTCGGGCCCCTGCTCGGCCATCGCGGTTGTCGCGCATCCAGGCCCCCGACTGGAGTCAGCTCGCCGGTCTCGACGCTGCGCCCCCTCGGTTTCCCTGGGCGAACGAAGCCAGCCCGCCGCGGGGGGAGGATGCGCCATGAGGGGGACGATGCCGCTGGGCCGGCTCTTGCTGTTCGCGTTGCTCGCCTTGCTCGTCTGGCCCCGAATTTTGGCCGCGGGGGACGAAGCGTCGGCCCCGGCACGGCCCAGCGGCACGCGCGACATGCTGGCGCTGTTCGGCGTGGACGAGACAGCCCGCGTCGCTTGGATCGATGGCAAGCCCTGCGGCGATCACGATCCACAACTGCTGCTGAGCGTCCTCTACGGCGTACGCCGCTTCGAACTGGTCGACATCGAACGCTGGACGCATCGCGACGTCACCTGGCAACAATTGCTCGCCCAGCCCGATCGCTACCGGGGCGAGTTCGTCAGCCTGTCGGGCCGGCTTCTTTCGGTCGAGCCGATCGCCGTGCCCGCCGGGTTGGCTGCCCGGTTCGAACTGCGCAGCTACTATCGCGCTAGCATCGAGTGGGGCGAACCCGCCCGGCGCGCGACGGTTTTTTCGCTCGAAGTTCCCCGCGCCTGGCTCGAGGAAGATCCTACGACGCTCGCCGGCGATGCCGTTCGGCTCGATGGCTTGTTTCTTTGCCACCAAGGTTCTGACCCCGGCGCCCCCGATCCGGTATTCGTCACACAACGCATCGGCTGGCAGCGTGATTCGATGCTGGGGCGGCTGGGCATGGACGTGGGCCTCTTCGATACCATCGAAAATCGCCAGCCCCTCACCCGCTCCGATCGGGAGGTGTTCTACCAACTCCTCGCCGCCTGCGGCCGAGCCGACGAGCGCGAACTTTCCGCAGCCACGGCGGGTCCTGCTACGAGCGTGGCGCCGTTGTTCAACGACGCCGACCGGCAACACGGCCGGCTCGTGGCCCTGGAGGGAACGGCCCGCCGCGTGGTGCCGATTCGTATCGAAGAGCCCGACCTGCGCGAGCGGTTCGGCCTCGACCACTACTACGAGATGGAGGTCTTCACCGACGATTCACAAGGCAACCCACTTGTTTTCTGCCTGCTGGAATTGCCCGAGCGATTTCCCCAGGGAGACCGCCTGGCCGAACGGGTTCGCGTGCCGGCGTTCTTCTTCAAGACCTGGGCCTACCGTCCGGCGGGCGGAGAGGAAAAGAGAATGCAATTGGCGCCACTGTTGGTCGGGCGATCGGCCCATTGGCTCCGGCCTGCCGATCGCTCGCGCAGTACCTCGCTGGGGCTGATCGTCGGCGGTTTGTTCGTGGCCGGGTTGGCGGGCGTGTGGCTGGCGATTTGGTGGGCTGGCCAGACCGATCGCCGTGCCACAGCCAAGCTCCGTTCGCGACGACTCGCCGAGTCACTCTCCGCCGACCTGGAAAAGGCCGACCAAAGTGGTTCCGACAACCGATCCGAGCCCACAGCCGGTTGACACGCTGCCCACCCTCGGATACGAAACTAGGGTATTGGCGTCACACGGCGTATTGCCGGCGGCCCACGAGCCCTCGCGAGGGGTGGCTCGTCCTTCGCTGGCAACCGAAAACGTGTGGCGCCACCTTTGTTTCGGTCGATAGAGAGATAGGTCAGGTACCCCATACCTGACAATCGATCGAGTTGGCCACTCGAACAAGCGTCAGGTACGGGGTACCTGACCTACGTTCGTTTTGGCCGAAAGAAGTAAGTCCAGGCCCCCATCGTCTAGAGGCCCAGGACGTCGGGTTCTCAGCCCGAAAACCGGGGTTCGACTCCCCGTGGGGGTACTTTGTTGCTCGCTGGCCATACGCCTTGGCACTGCCGGCGCGCCGTTTTCAAAGTCCGGCTGAAGCCGGACTTTTTTTGTTGATGGCGCGGGCTGAGTTCGCCCAACTGACGCCCTTCCCGGCAAGCCGCTAGAATAGCCGTTTTGCCCTCTCGAAAGCTCACGGCGCCATGTCCGACACTACCTACGACAATCCCCTCGCCTCGCGGTACGCCTCGCGCGAGATGGCCTCGCTGTGGAGTCCGCAGCGGAAGTTTTCTACCTGGCGGCGTCTGTGGATCGCCCTGGCCGAGACGGAGGCCGAGCTTGGCCTGCCGGTCACCGCCGAGCAGATCGCCCAGTTGCGGGCACACGTCGACACGATCGACTTCGCCGCCGCCGACGCGCACGAGCGACGCCTGCGGCACGACGTCATGGCCCACGTTCATGCCTATGGCGATCAATGCCCGCTGGCGCGCGGCATTATTCACCTGGGGGCCACGAGCTGCTTCGTCACCGACAATACCGATCTGATCCTGATGCGCGAGGCGCTGGGGCTGGTCGAGACGCGACTCGTCCGCGTGATCGATCGCTTGGCCACCTTCGCCGCCACGTATCGCGACCTGCCCTGCCTGGGCTTCACCCATCTGCAGCCCGCCCAGCCGACGACGGTGGGCAAGCGGGCCACGCTGTGGATCTATGACCTCGTGCTCGATCTGGCCGAGGTCGAGCATCGCCGGCGCACGCTCCGCTTCCGCGGCGCGAAGGGAACCACCGGCACGCAGGCCAGCTTCCTCGCTCTGTTCGGCGGCGATCACACGAAGGTCCGCGAGCTCGAACGGCGCGTCAACGAGAAGCTGGGCTTCGCCGAGAGCTACGCCGTCACCGGGCAGACCTACTCGCGCAAGGTCGATGCCCAGATCGTGGCCACTCTCTCGGGCATTGCCCAGAGCGGCCACAAGGCGGGCACCGACCTGCGGTTGCTGCAAAGCCGCAAGGAGGTTGAAGAGCCTTTCGAGACTGAGCAGATCGGCTCGTCGGCGATGGCCTACAAACGCAACCCGATGCGCGCCGAGCGCATGTGCGCACTCGCGCGGTATGCGATGGGGCTCGAAGCCCCGATGTCGTCGACCGCGGCGACCCAGTGGCTCGAACGGACGCTCGACGACAGCGCCCTGCGCCGACTCGTGTTGCCACAGGCGTTCCTCTCGATCGACGCCCTGCTCGTCCTCTACCAGAACGTCGCCTCGGGCCTGGTGGTCTATCCCCAGGTGATCGCCAGGCACCTGGCGGAAGAGCTCCCCTTCATGGCCACCGAGAACATCATGATGGCGGCCGTCGAACGAGGTGGCGATCGCCAGGACCTGCACGAGCGCATTCGCCAGCACAGCCAAGCCGCCGCGGCGGTGGTGAAGCAAGAAGGCAAGCCGAACGATCTCCTCGCGCGCCTGGCGTCGGACAAGGCCTTCGCCGGCATCGACCTGGCTGGGCTCTCCGACGCCCGGGCCTTCGTCGGCAGGGCGCCCGAGCAGGTGGATGAATTCCTGGCCGACGTGGTCGCCCCAATCCGCCAGCAGTACGCCGGCTCGCTCGCCGGCGAGGCCGAGGTGCGGGTTTAGGCACGCGGGCAAACACCAACGACGCGCGAGGGTGGAGTTTCTCAACCCGAAGTGTGAGCGAGGGAGCGCCTCGATCGACGCTTTTTCCAGGAATCTCCTCGCTGACGCTTCGGGTTGTGATTCGTGAATGCGGGGGCGGCCCGTTGCCGCCATATCGCCTTCGCGCTTGCCGCGGCCACCTATAGAATGCCGCCTCACGCAGTCGAACGCATTTTTCCCGAAGGAACGACACGGTGCGCTGGAGCCAAACGCTACTCCCCACGATGAAAGAGACGCCCGAGGGGGCCGAGATCCCCAGTCACGTCCTGATGCTGCGGGCCGGGCTCATCAACCAGGTCATGGCAGGGGCCTACACCTATCTGCCGCTCGGGCTGCGGGCCCTGCGCAAGGCCGAACGCATCGTGCGCGACGAGATGGATCGCGCCGGAGCGGTCGAGCTGCTGATGCCCGCGCTGACGCCGATCAGCCTGTGGGCCCGCACGGGTCGTGTCGACGCCTTCGGCAATGTCCTCATCCAGTTCAAGGTGAAGCGGCAGAATCGCGAGGTCCATCTCGCGCTCGGTCCCACGCACGAAGAGGTGGTAACCGATCTCGTGGCGCACCAGGTCTCGAGCTATCGCCAACTGCCGATCACGCTCTACCAGATTCAGACGAAGTTTCGCAACGAGGAGCGTCCCCGCTTCGGCGTGCTGCGGACGAGCGAGTTCCTGATGAAGGACGCCTACAGCTTCGACACCTCGGTCGAGGCGCTCAACGCCAGCTACGACAAGATGTACGAGGCGTATTGCCGCATCTTCACGCGGTGCGGGCTGAAGTATCTGCCCGTCGAGGCCGAAAGTGGCCCCATCGGCGGCGACGCTAGCCACGAGTTCATGGTCGTGGCCGACAACGGCGAAGACTCGGTCGTCCATTGTGCGGCGTGCAGCTACGCGGCCAACCTCGAACGAGCCGAGATCGGCGCGGCGAAGGAAGCGCCCAAATCGACGGCGGCGCCAGCGGTACTCGCCAAGGTCGACACCCCCAAGGTCGGCAGCATCGAGCAGGTCAGCAAGTTGTTGAAATGCACGCCTCGGCAGATGCTCAAGACGCTGATCTACGTGGCCGATGGCGATCCCGTGGCGGTCCTCGTGCGTGGCGATCACGAAGCCAACGAAGGCAAGGTGCGCCGCGCCCTGGGGGCCTCGAAGTTGGAGCTGGCCGATCCGGAGACGATCGAGAAGGTGACCAAGGCGCCGGTCGGGTTCGCCGGCCCGGTGGGGCTCTCGATCCCGATCTGGGCCGATCGCGACGTCGCCACGGTGGCCAACGCCATCATCGGCGCCAACGAAGCGGACAAGCACTACACCGGTGCGAACCTGGGACGCGATTTCCAGGTGCCGGCCGATCATTTCGCCGATCTACGGAATGCGGGCGGCGGCGATGCTTGTCCCCGCTGCGGCCAGGAGCTGGCCTTGCGGCATGCCATCGAAGTCGGGCACGTCTTCAAGCTCGGCACCAAGTACAGCGACGCGCTCGCCGCACGCTTCCTCGACGACCAGGAACAGCAGCACTCGATCATCATGGGCTGCTACGGCATCGGCGTGAATCGCATCATCGCCGCGGCCGTCGAGACGAGCCACGACGAGGCCGGCATCGTCTGGCCCCTCCCCATCGCTCCCTACGAAGTGCTGCTCGCGCCGCTGAACGTCACCGACGACGAAGTGCGCGGCGCCGCCGAAAAACTGTACGACGAACTGACGGCCGCCGGCATCGACGTGCTGCTCGACGATCGCGACCAGCGCCCTGGCGTCAAGTTCAAGGACGCCGACCTGGTGGGCATCCCGCTGCGGATCGTGATCGGCGGCCGGGGCCTGAAAGAAGGGCAGCTCGAGGTGAAGTGGCGTTGGGAGAAAGACCCCACGAACGTGCCCGTCGCCGGCGCCGTGCAAAAGATCGTCGAGCTTCTCGCGGCCGAGCGCGCCAAGTACGCTCCCTAGGACGGGCCGATCCCCATGGGTGATGCCGCCCTCCACCCGCCGGTCCTGCCGCTGCTGGTGCTCTTCAGCGCGGATCCGGCCGCACTTGCCTGGGCACGCGACGAGGTAGTCGCGGCATGGGGGCCGGTGGCGCTGGCCAGCCCCCGCTTCGAGTTCGCCGAAACCGACTATTACGCGGCGAGCATGGGGCACCAGCTCCAACTCGAGATCCTCGCCTTCGAACGGCTGATGCCCCCCGACGAGTTGCCGGCCAGAAAACGGCAAACCAATGCCTGGGAAGCCGCGTATGCCCAGAAGGGAAGCTCCCCCTCCGCGCGGCCGGTGAATCTCGACCCGGGCTACCTTACGCCGGCCAAGTTCGTCCTCGCCTCGACCAAGGATCATTCGCACCGGCTTTATCTGGGCCAGGGCATCTTCGGCGAGGTAACGTTGTACTACTCGCGCGGGGCGTGGCAGTCGCGTCCCTGGACCTATCCCAACTATCAACGCGCCGATTACCAAGAGTTTCTCACCGCCTGTCGCAGTTGGCTGCGACAACACGAGTCGAAAGGGCCGAGCAAGTGATCTGGCTGCTCATCGGCGCGATCGTGCCGAGCCTGCTCGTGGCCTGGGCCGTGGGGTATCTCGTGCTGCGCAAGGCGCCCGAGTGGGGGCTGGTCGACCTGCCCGGCGAGCGCAAGGTGCATACCCGCGTGACGCCTCTCGGTGGCGGACTCGCCATCTGGGCCGGCACGGTGCTTCCGCTGGCGGCCGGACAAATGGTGCTCTGGCTCGTCACGACGGCACGAGAGCCTGGCTCGTCCCTGGGCTGGGCTGTCTTTCCCCTGCCCGAGTTCGTCGAATTACACCTGGCCGGACTACGGCAGGAAGCGCCCCGTCTATGGCTGCTGTTGGGGGCTGGCACGGTCTTGATGCTATTGGGGCTGGCCGACGATCGACGAGGGCTCGACTGGCGGCTGCGTCTCTCGGTCGAGTTCGCCGTCGCCGCCGTGATGGTGGCCTGCGGCTGGAAGCTCACCTTCTTCGTCGAGCAGCCGATCATCACCTCGGTGATCTCGGTCTTCTGGATCGTGGCGCTCATCAACTCGTTCAACATGCTCGACAACATGGACGCCCTCTCGGGCGGGGTCGCGGCGATCGTCTCGGGACTGCTGGCCGTCGTGATGTTGTTCGGCCCCGCGCATGCGACGGGGCAGCCGCAACTCTTCGTCGGGGGTCTGCTGCTGGTGCTGTTCGGCTCGCTGCTCGGCTTCTTGTGGCACAATCGGCCGCCGGCCAGACTCTTCATGGGGGATGCGGGCGCGTACTTCATCGGCTTCATGGTGGCGATGGCCACGATGATGGCCACCTTCGTCGGCACGGACACGCCTCGGCACGCGATCCTCGCCCCCCTCTGCGTGCTGGCCGTCCCGCTCTACGACCTGGTGACCGTCGTCACGATTCGCCTGCGCAATGGACTCAGTCCCTTTGCCGCCGACAAACGCCACTTTTCGCACCGCTTGGTCGAGCTGGGCATGTCGAAGACGCAGGCCGTGCTGACGATCTACCTCACCACGGCGGCCACCGGATTGGGCGCTCTGCTGCTCTATCAGGTGAACACGCTGGGAGCCGTGGTCGTGTTGCTGATGGTCGCTTGCTCGTTGATGGTGGTCGCCATCCTCGAGACGACCGGTCGCCGCAGCCAGCGTCGCAAGTGATGTCGAGATAGGGAAAGCTCCATGGCGAAATCGGTGTCGCGCTCGCGCGAGAAACGCCCCTCGACCGAACCGCGATCCGCGGCGCCGGTCGAGGCGTTCGATCGCGCGCGGCCGTGGCTGCTGGCCGGCGCCGCGCTGCTCTGCGTGGCGCGGCCGCTGATCCCCAGCATCCATGTCGAGCTGCAGGGGAACGACGCTCCCTTCGTGATGCTGTGGCTCATTCTGTTCTCGCTGTCGCTCGCCCTGCTCTGGCGCCAAGGCGAAGCGTGGCTGCGAGCCGAATTTATCGATCTGGCGTTGCTCGTCACCGTCGCGCTCTATGCCGCCAGCGGACTGGTCGCGTGCTGGAACGGCGCCGCGCCGCGGCCGGCAATCAACATGACGTGGACGTGGATCGGCTACGGCGCCGCCTTCTTCGTCGTCCGGCAATTGCTGCGCACGCCGGCCGAAGCCCGCGCCCTGGCGGCCGTGATGATCGCCCTGGCGGCCACGTCCTGTGGCTACGCGCTGCACGAGTATTTCATCTCGCAGCCGGCGACCGTGGCCGAGTACGAGCGCGATCCCGAGGCGGCCTTGCGCGACGCCGGCATGTGGTTTCCTCCTGGCTCGCGCGAGCGGTATCTCTTCGAACAGCGACTGCACAGCATCGAGCCGACGGCTACCTTCGCCCTGACGAACTCGCTGGCCGGGTTTCTGACGCCTTGGTTGCTCGTCTTGGCCGGCGCGATCGTGACGTTGCCCGCACGTCTGGGCTCTCGTAAGCGTATCCTTTCGACGTTTGCCGCCACCGGAGCCGCGCTGCTGCTCGTGCTGCTGTTGACGAAGAGTCGCAGCGCCGTGGTGGGGCTGAGCGCCGGCGCTGCCCTGCTAGCGCTCAGCCCCTCGATCCGCCGCCATCTGTTCACGCGACGCGCGGCAGCCATCGTGGGATTGTTGCTCGTCGTGATCGTCGTCGCCGTGGCGACCGGCGGCGTCGATATCGAGGTATTGGCCGAAGCGCCCAAGTCGCTCGCCTACCGCTTCGAATACTGGCGCGCGAGCTGGTCGTTGATCGCCGCGCAGCCGGTTTGGGGCGTGGGGCCCGGCGAGTTCAAAGATGCTTATTCAACCGTCAAGCTGCCGACGGCGAGCGAGGAGATTTCCGATCCGCACAATTTCGTACTCGAGATCTGGTCGACGGCCGGAACGCTCGTCGCCGCGGCATTCGTGGGCTTCCTGTTGTCCGTGTTCTGGCGGACCTGGCCGTCGCTACGAGGCTCCGAAGATCCTGCTCCCGCGACGGCGCCATCGGCCGCCGCCCGCGCGGCAGACCGCAGCGCGCGGATGATTGCCTGGGGTGGCCTGGCTGGTTTTCTGCTCGCGTTCCTCGTTCCCTTCTTCGCTGGTCCGGTGATTGATGTGCCCCTGTCGCTCGTCGCCACGGTCGGCGGGCTGGCCATCAGTGGCACGATGCTCTGGCTCTTGTGGCCTTGGGTCGCCGATGGCGTATTACCTCCGCTGGTGCCACTGGCGGCCCTGGTCGGGATGACGGTGAATCTGCTTGCCGCTGGCGGGATCGGCCACCCGGGCGTGGCCGGCAGCCTGTGGTTGTTGGCCGCTTTGGCGACCACGCTCCGCGACCTCGACGAGCCGGCGACGACGACATCCATGCCACGGCTCCAACGATTGGGCCCGACGCCGCTGGCCCTCGCGACCTGCCTAGCCTTGTTCCTCTCGGTGGCGGCGGCCGCGACCCTCTATCATCCCCTGGTGATGAGCCAGCTTGCAATCGCGGCCGCCCAGGCAGAACCGAACCGGGCTGAAGAGTTCCTCGACGAAGCGATCGCGGCCGATCCGTTCGGTTACGATGCCCCGCGTCGCATGGCGCAGTTGCGTTTCGAACAGTGGCGCCGGCAGCCGAGCGAGTTGTCGAGAAAAAGCTTCGCCGCCGCGGCCGATCTCTGGCTCGAGCGGCGCCCCGGCTCGAGCGAGGCCTGGAGCCAGGTCGGCGCCTGGCAGATGACGATCTTTGAACAGACGGCGGATCCCCAGGCCGCTCGGGCGGCCCTCGAGGCCTGCCGCCGCGCGGTCGAGCTCTACCCCCATCAGGGCGTGCGTCGTGCCCGCCTGGCACTGGCGGCATCGGCGGCGGGCGATCGAACGACGGCGCAGGCGGAAGCCAGCGAGGCGTTTCGCCTCGACGCCATCATGCCGCACGCCGAACAGAAGCTCGACGAGACGCTTCGCGCTCGCCTGAAAGAGCTGGTCCCAAATGCTTCGGACGACGGGCAACGCTCATCGTCCGCGGATAAAATGTGATTAGGGGAACCAAGGCCACGCGGCACTTATCGCCGCGATCGTTGAACAACGAGAAACCATGAAACGCCGCTCCTTTCGCTTCCCACTCTCGCTGCTGCTCTTGCTTTCGGCGCTGCTCTGCGGCGTCTTGTTGGGCACGGTGCTCGCCACGGTAAATTTCCACGCGTTCACCTCGGACGAAGAATTGTTCGGCGTGAAGTCGACGAGCGAGGATCCCCGCTTCCCCGCCATGCCCCCCGCCCATGGCCCGCAGCCGCGCGTGGTGGTCGAGAATGGCACGTCGTTCGACTTCGGCCAGGTCGAGACGGGCGTGCTGCAGCGGCACGGCTTTATCTTCAAGAACATCGGCCAATACCCGCTCCGCCTGCGGCAAGGCACGACCACCTGCAAGTGTACGATCAGCAACATCGACACCGAGGAGATCGCCCCCGGCAAGACGGCCGTGGTGACCCTGGAATGGGAAGTCAAAGGCACGCAGGATGAGTACCGCCAGATCGCGTCGATCTACACGAACGATCCCTTGCAGCGGATGGTCAAGCTCGAAGTGACTGGCCGGCGCCAGGTCTCGCTCTATGCGACCCCCCACGCACTAACGTTCAGCAAGGCCCAGGACGAAACGCTGACCCTGGAAACGACGGTGCATGCCACACAGGCGGGGGCGAAAATCGTCTCGCTCGACTTCACCGACCCCAAGGCCCACGAGCAATTCGAGCTGGCGTACGAGCCCGTAACGCCGAACACCGCGGCCGATTCGGCCCCCACGTCCGACTTCCTCGTTCGCGCGACGACGAAACCGGGGTTGCCGCTCGGAGCCATTCAACAGACAATTCGCGTCACGACCGACCTCCGAGGGGTGGCTCCCTTGGATATCAAGCTCTCGGGCACGGTAAATAGCGATATTTCCGTGGTCGGAGCCGGCTGGAACAATGCCCGCGACGTACTGGAATTGGGTACCGTCCAACGGGGCGTCGAGACCAGTCGCAAGCTGCTGTTGCTCGTCAAAGGCCCCCACCGCGACGAGGTGGAGTTCACCGTCGAGGGGACCGATCCACCACCCCTGGTGGCCACGCTCGGGGGAGGCGAATCGAAAGGGGAGGGCCGAGTCCGGCAGTTTCCGCTGACCATTACAGTGCCCGCCGATTGCCCGACGGTAAATCGACAGGGAACGGCCCAAGGTCCTTTCGCCACGGTCCGATTGAAAACGACACATCCCTCGCAACCCGAGTTGGTGATTCACGTCAGGTTCGTCGTCGAAGGCTGAAGACGCGGCAGAATCATGGAGAGGCCCAAGCGCGTGTGCGAGTATTCTCCGAGTCGGTTTCTGCTGGCAGCGCGTGGCGGTGTACTCGTGCTAGCGACCCTGTGCTTGCTGAACGCTGCTGGCTGCACGCAGTCGACTAGCGAGCCGGCTAAAACTCCCGCGGTGCGCGGCAACACCAACACGACCGCATCCGGAGCCGACACCCCGGGGCACGGGGCCGACTACGGCCACGCCCAGAAAATCGATCCGGTCGAGGCCAATGGCCCGATCTTTCAAGATTGGCCCAAGCCCCGGCTGGCGATCGTCGTCACGGGTCAGCAGCAGGGTTATCTCGAACCGTGCGGTTGCGCCGGGCTCGAAAATCAATTGGGCGGGCTGAGCCGTCGGCATGGCATGCTCCAGCAGCTTGCCGCTGACGGTTGGCCGGTGCTGGCCGTCGACGTGGGGGGCCAGGTCCGCCGCTTCGGCCGTCAGCAAGAGTTGAAGTTCCAGGCCACGGTCGAGGCCCTCAAGACGCTGAACTACGCTGGCGTAGCCCTGGGCGACGCCGATCTGCGGCTGCCCGCCGAGGAGCTCGTCGCCGTGGTCGCCGACGCGGAAGAGACCCCCAGCCCCTTTGTGGCGGCCAACGTGGCCCTCTTCGGCTTCGACGCCCAACTCACCAAGCGGTACCGCATCGTGGAAGAGGCGGGCCTCAAGGTGGGGATCACCGCAGTGCTGGGGGATGCTGAGCGGTCGGGACTCGACGCCGCACAGGTCGAAAACAAGCCGGCGGCCGAGGCCCTGCGCGAGATTATGCCCGAGCTGGTCGAGCAAACCGATTTCCGTATCCTGCTCGTCCACGCGACGCGCGACGAATCGCTCGCGCTGGCCAAGGAATTTGGCGAGTTCGATCTCGTGGTGACCTCGGGTGGAGCGGACGTTCCGCCCGACAGCCCCACGCTCGTCGACGACGACACGTGGCTCGTCGAAGTGGGACACAAGGGGATGTATGCCGCCGTGATCGGCCTGTTCGATGAAAGCGAGCCGCCCCGATACCAACGCGTGCCGCTCGACTCGCGATTCAAGCCCTCGGACGAAATGCACCAGTTGCTGGTGAACTACCAGGATCAACTCCGCGAGTTGGGTTGGGCCGGTCTGGGCCTGACGCCGACCGCCCATCTCCGCAGCCGTTCCGACGATCCGCTGGCCGGCCAGTTCGCCTCGGCCGAGTCGTGCGCCGAATGCCACACGAAGGCGCACGCCGTCTGGAGCAAGTCGGCGCATGCCCACGCCACGGACACCCTGGCCAAGCTGAATCCGCCCCGCCAGTTCGACCCCGAGTGCATCAGTTGCCACTCGACCGGCTGGAGCCCGCAAGACTACTTCCCCTATACCAGCGGTTTCGACAGCCTCGAGACGACTCCCCTGCTGGCGGGCAACAGTTGCGAGAATTGTCACGGCCCCGGCGCCGCGCACGTTGCCGCCGAAAAGGCCAAAGGCGCCCAGCGCAATCTGGCGCGTCGCGACAGCCTGCGCACCGAGATGCGGCTTACCAAGGCGACCGCCGCCGAGCACGTCTGCGGCACGTGTCACGACGTCGACAATAGTCCCAATTTCAAGTTCGAAGCCTACTGGCCCAAGGTCGAGCACAAGGGCAAGGACTGAGCGTCCTATTCGGCGGCCAGTTGTGTCATGGCCTCGTCCGCAATGCTGAAGTTCGACGAAACGTGCTGCACGTCGTCGTGATCGTCGAGCTTCTCCATCAGCTTGAGCACCTTGCGGGCAGTCTCCACGTCGAGATCGACGGTCGAGTTCGGAATGTTGCTGATCTCGGCCACGTCGCACTCGATCTGTTCGGCGGCCAGGCGCTCGGCCACCACTTGAAACGACGCCGGATCGCAGGTGATTTCGAACTTGTCTCCCACGTGGCGCACGTCGTCGGCCCCGGCCTCCAGGGCCAGCTCGACGATGGTTTCCTCGTCGCGTCCCAGCGCGGAAAAGAGGAACATCCCCTTACGCGAAAACATCCAGGCCACGCAGCCCGTGGCGCCGAGCTTGCCGTCGCTCAACTCGAAGCACTTGCGGATTTCACCGGCCGTGCGGTTGCGATTGTCGGTGAGGATCTCGCACAGCACGGCGACGCCCCCCGGACCGTAGCCTTCGTAGAGCACCTCTTCGAGGTTGCCCCCGTCGAGCTCGCCCGTGCCTTTCTTGACGGCGCGGGTGATGTTGTCCTTGGGCATGCTGACCGCTTTGGCGGCGTCGATCGCATAGCGCAGCTTGAGATTGGAGTCGGGATCGCCGCCCCCGATCTTGGCCGCGACGATGATCGCCTTGGAGAGCTTGCTCCACAGCTTGCCGCGCTTGTTGTCGATCAGGGCCTTCTTGTACTTGATGCCCGCCCAGTGTGAATGACCTGCCATACGTCCGAATCTCTCCTTCGCGAGCGGCGGGCCATGTCAGGCCCTCTGTACTCGCCACCATCAGAATCTGCTGCGCGCGGCGTCAGGGATTCGCCGGCTTGGTTTCCTTGTCGAGCCGCTCGAGCTTGTCGCGCGTCGCGCGCTCCTTGGCAGCGTCGGCGTCGTGCTTGAATCGCTCGATGGCACGCGTCCAGGAGTCGCGCGCCTTGTCCGTCTGCTGGAGCTTGGAATAGACGTCTCCGAGATGGTCGAGGATCACGCCGTCTGGCTCTTCCTCGGCCGCCGCCTGCTCGAGTTCGACCCTGGCCTCCTCGTAGCGGCCCAACTGATAGAAGGCCCACCCCAGGCTATCGCGATAGGCCTTATTGTCGGGATCGCCCACCAGGGCCTGCTGGATCATGGCCAGCGCCCGATCGAGTCGTTTGCCCTGTTCGGCCCACAGGTAGCCCAGGTCGTTGAGGGCCGAAATGTCGTCGGGATATTCGTCGAGGATCTGCTCGAGCCACTCCTCGGCCTGCGGCATGTCGTGCTCGTTTACCGCCAGGTTCGAGAGCATGAGCCGCGCCTCGCGGAGGGTCTCGCGGGCCGCCTCACCCTTCTCCTCGGCGTCGAAGCGTTCGACGAGCGCCCGATACTCGGCGGCCGCTTCGCCATAGCGTTTGGCGTGGTAGAGCACCCAGGGCTCACGCGAAAGGATGCGAAAGTAGGCCGCGTCCGAGATCTGGCGTTCCTCTTCATCCTCTTTGCGTTGCTGCTCGACCAACTCGGCAGCACGCCGGGCGGCGGCGAGCGCCTCCTCGGTCTGCCCCGACATCTCGAGCGTGCCCGCCAGGTGGAACTCGAACTCGGCGGCATCGTCGCCGACGACCTTCTCATCGAGCGCGCGGCGGAAGATCTTGGCCGCTTCGGCATACTGCTCGGCAACCAGCAATCCCACCCCCCAGGATCTGAGCAATTCACCCTTTTGCTTTGGCCGTGCCAGCAACGATTTTTCGAAGAACTCGGACGCCAGGTTGAAGTGCTTCGCTTTCAGGGCCACGAGCGCCACGGCCTGCGTGGTCTCGAACGAGAGCCCCCGCCCCGGCTCTCCCTGTTCGCGAGCCGTGTTGGCCATCCGCTCGACGGCGGGCAGGTCGGCCACCAGGGCGTCACCTTCTTCGCCGAACACCTCCATCGTCGGCAGGATGGCGAGCCCGCGCGTGGCGATCTCCAACAGGGCCTTGTCGTTCGCTTGCCGGCGATAGATATCGAGCAGCGCGCGATAGGCCTCGAGCGGCGGACGGCGCTTGTTCGGCTTCGCGTCGGAGATCAAGGCCTCGTAATGCTTCGCCGCCTTGTCGTACGACTCGTCCTGCCGGTGCTGGCGCGCCAGCTCGGCCTTGAGCGCGGCATCGCCCGTCCGTTCGTCCGCGAGCTTTTCGAGCCGGGCGAGGAGGGCCTCGCGCTGGCCGAGCTTCGTTTGAACGTCGGCCAGCAGGCGATACGCCTCGGCGTTGTCGGTCGAGGACTTCTCCTGCAGATAAAGCTCGATCTGCTCGGCGGCCCCCTGGTCGTCCTCCTTCAATTTGAGGGCGCGGGCCTGATTGAAGGCGTGACGCTTCGACTTGCCGCCGAGCTTTTCGGCCTCGGCAAAGACCCGCTGCGCGGCGTTTGGCGACTCGCCCGCGAGAAACGCCTCGCCGAAGAATTCGAGCGCCAGGGCCTCCTTCGTGCGTTGCTCGACCGCGGCCGAGTCCCCCAGCAATTCGTACGTTCGGGCCGCCTCGTGGACAATCTGCCCGCGTACCTTGTCCTCGAGCTTGTGTTGCTGGGGATCGAGCAGCGCGTCGGTCACCTGTTGGAACGTCGGCACCGCCTCTTTGAAGTCTCCTTCGAGAAAATACAACCGGCCGATCGACCAGAGCAGCGCGTGATCGGTCGGTTCGCCGGCAGCCGTTTTCGCGGCCGCCAGCTTCTCGTAGAGCTGGCGCGCCCCGGCCAGGTCGTTCGATTGCGTGAGCAGCATCGCCACGCGATCGACGAGCACCGTATCGCTCGGATCGAGCGAAGCGGCCTTCACGGCGTAACGCATGCCCTCTTCCTGCCGCCCGAGCTCTAGCGCCACGCCCACGATCTCGCGGGCCACGCTCGCGGCACTCGGATCGAGCCGAAACGCGCGTTCGTACAAGCGCAGGGCGGCAGGCAGCTCGTCTTGTTGCTGCTTCATGCGCGCCGCGCCGTAGAGCGAGAGCGCGGTCAATCGGTCCTGCTCCGCCTCGGAGCGACCTTGCTTGACCACCAGCGGCTCAACCGGATCCTCGAGCACCGTGCCTTGCCGGGAGGCGGCGTCGGTGCCTGCGGCGGGCGTCAGGGCAGGAGTCGACTCGGGTCGCGCCATGCTCAGTGCGACGGCGGCCACCACGACAGTCAGCAACCAACAAGCTCGACGCACGGTTCACCTCCGAACTGTCCGCGCACCCGCGCTCAGGTCACACAAAGCGACGCAGCGCCGCCAGACAGCAAGCATGCCACAAAGGCTTGTGTGGCAAACACATCAACCGCGCACGGTCGAGCCACTTCCTCGATTCTACCTGCGGCCTCGAAATGCTTCCACTTCAGCCACGCGCTGGCCCGAGCAAGACGGACCTGGTGACTTCATGGCGGTGGCTTCGAGAATGCTAACGCGGCTTCTTGCGGGCGAGCCCTGCCGAGGAGGGACGCTTCTTGCTCGCGGCGGACGACTCGCGCTTGACCGGCTTCGGCGGCGACTTCTTGGCCATCTCGGCCCCCTTCTTCGGCGCCTCGGGCCCCTTCTTGGCTTGCTGCCTGGCGGCCGCGGCGGCGGCCTTGGCCTTGGCCTGGGCTTTCGCCGCGGCTTCTGCCTTGGCCTGCTCCCGGGCTTTGCGTTCCGCCTCTTCGCGGGCGGCCTGAGCTTCGAGTTGACGCTTCGTCAGCTTGCGCGGCAGGCGATCCTTCGCGTCGGGGTTGATCTGCAGAAGCAGCTTGTGCAGGTTCGGCGAGTAGGGGTTTTCGATGAGCTCGGCGCTGAGCTGGTGCAGCAGCGAGCCGAACTCCACTCCCTTGTTCTTGGGAATCGCCCGCTCGGCGCCGGGGACGGTACCCGTCTTCTTTTCGCTCTCGTCGATGATGCCGACGATGTAGAGCGCCTCGAGCGCGCCGCTATCGACCGGCACGGCGTGCCCCCCCAGCGCAGACTGGGTCAAGTAGCCGATGGCGA
Organism: Pirellulales bacterium; assembly: GCA_019636335.1. Classification (NCBI taxonomy): domain Bacteria; kingdom Pseudomonadati; phylum Planctomycetota; class Planctomycetia; order Pirellulales; species Pirellulales bacterium. The sequence goes on along the minus strand of JAHBXR010000012.1, from coordinate 35,043 downwards.
ACTCGGTCACGCCGTCGAGCTTGCGGAGCTTCTGCTGCGCCTGGCCGAGATTCATCTTCTTCATCGCCTCGAGATCGAACGAGTAGGTCGACTCGAAGACCCCCTGCAGCGCGCGGCGCAGCCGGGCCCCGGCCTCTTCCGGCCTGGGCAGCATGTGCATCACCTCGGCCAGCTCCTGCACCGAACTGACGCGGACCTCGTTCCAATCGAAGAAGGCCTCTTGCACCTTGGCAAAGGCTTCTTCCGCCTTGTCGTAGTGCGCGTCTTCGAGACAGCAGGCGAACAGCAACTGCTCGAGCACGGAGCGACCGGCGAGCGGCACTTCGACCTTGTATTGCTTCTTGAGAATCTTGTGGGCCTTGGTCAACAAGGCGGCGCGATTGGGAGTAGCCATGCAGGTGGGCAGTCAGAGTATGCGGTGGTTCGATCTCGACGCGAACGGAGAAGGCAGGCATCAACCCCCGTGGGGGAATGACGATCCGTCCCGTCGAAAACTGGTTGTAAAAGCCTAGTTTATCGCTGGAGAGCCGGCGCCGGCGGCGACCATGCTCCCCGACCGTTAGAATCGCGCCAAGCGGACCCGCCGCCTAGCGCTCTTCCTCGTCGATCTCCTCCTTCGCTTCGTCCCCCAGGTCTGCGACGTCCGAGTCTTCGTCGGCGAGTTCCTCGTCCGCGTAGTCCTCCGCGTCGAGATCCTCGTCGGCGGTGTCGTCGGGCAACACCTCTTTCAGCAGGCGGGCGATGTTCGCCGAGTTCTTCACCCCCTGATCCAGGTGAAACGTGAGTCGGGGCGTGTAGCGGGTCTCGATCCGTTCGTTGATCTTGGCCTGCAAGAAACCGGCCGAGTTCTGCAGTCCTCGCAGGGCCAGCCGTTGCTTGGTTTCGTCCCCCATCACCGACACGTGTACCTTGGCGCTACGCATGTCGGGAGCCACTTCGACCCCCGTCACGGTCACGTTGCGCACGCGAGGGTCTTTCACCTCGGTGAGGATCGACATGCTGATGACGGCGCGGAAGGCCTCGGCGGCCTTTTGCAAACGACGGGAACTCATGGCACGTCACCTACCTCGTTCGGGCACGGCATGCGTGGGGCTCGTGACTTCACGGGCCTTATAGCGTCCGTGCCACCTCCTCGACCTTGTAGGCTTCGAATACGTCTCCCACTTTCACGTCGTTGTAGTTCGTCAGGCGAATACCGCACTCGAAGCCTTCGCGGACCTCGCGGGCATCGTCCTTCTCGCGGCGGAGCGAATCGAGGGCGTAGTCTCCCACGATGCGGTTCTCGCGAATCAGCCGTATGCGGTTGTTCCGTTCGATCGTGCCCGACAGCACACGGCAACCGGCGATCACGCCCACGCGACTGATCGCGAACGTCTGCAGCACGACAGCCCGCCCGGTGTCGACGTCGCGCCGCTCGGGCTTGAGCATGCCCTCCAACGCCGCCTTCAGATCGTCCGTCACCTGGTAGATGATGTCGTAGCGACGAATCTGCACTCCCTTGCGCTCGGCCAGGGTGCGGGCGCCTTCGTCCGGCACGACGTTGAACCCGATGATGATCGCGTCCGAGGCGTCGGCCAGATGGACGTCGGCCTCGCTGACGCCGCCGACCGTGGCCTGCAGGATCTTGATCTGCACCTCGGGGTGTTCGAGCTTGGTGAGCTCCTTGCGAATCGCCTCGATCGAACCGCGGACATCGGCCCGCAGGATGAGATTGAGCGTCTGCACGTCGCTGCCACCCAGGCGATCGAAGAGGGTTTCGAGCGTGACGTGCTGCGGCGTGCCCGACAGGGCCGACTGGCGGGCCTGCTCGGAACGGCGCGTGGCGATCTCGCGTGCGGCCGCCACGTCGTCGAGCACGTAGAAGTGCTCGCCGGCGGCGGGAGCCTCGTCGAGACCGGTCACGTTCACCGGCATGCTGGGGCCCGCCTCGGTATGCATCACGCCCGGCTGGAGCGTGTCGTACATCGCCTTGACGCGACCTTGCGCGGTGCCGCACACCAGGACGTCCCCCACCTTCAAGGTCCCCTTCTGCACGAGCATCTTGGCCACCACGCCGCGACCTTCGTGCAGCTCGGCCTCGAGGCACGTGCCGTAGGCGGCACGCTGGGGGTTCGCCTTGTACTCGTGCAATTCGGCAATCGTGAGCAGCGTCTCGAGCAGGTCGTCGACGCCGTCGCCGGTGAGGGCGCTGCACTTCACGACTTCGATGTCGCCACCCCATTCCGTCGGCAGCAATTCGTTCACCGAAAGCTGCTGCATGATGCGATCCAGGTTCACGCCCGGCAGATCGATCTTGTTCAGCGCGACCACGATCGGCACGCCTGCCGCGCGGGCGTGGCTGATGGCCTCTTCGGTCTGCGGCATGACCCCGTCGTCGGCAGCCACGACCAACACGGCGATGTCGGTCACGTTGGCGCCGCGGGCGCGCATCTCGGTGAAGGCCTCGTGCCCCGGCGTATCGACGAATGTGATCGGGCCCCCTTCACGATCGATGCGGTAAGCGCGGATGTGCTGCGTGATACCGCCACTTTCTCCCTTGGCCACATCGATGCCGATGATGCGATCCAAGAGCGAGGTCTTGCCGTGGTCGACGTGACCCAGGAACGTGACGACCGGCGCCCGCGGCTCGAGCAGCTCGGGAGCATCCTCGCCTTCGGCAATGCCGACCAGCAGCTCGTCTTCGAGTGTCGCGGCCTGGCGGAACTCGACGGCCACGCCCAGCTCGGCGGCCAGCAGCTCGGCCGTATCGAGATCGAGCTGCGCGTTGATGTTGGTCATGAAGCCGAGTGTCAGCAGTTTGCCGAGCACGAGCCGCGCTGGCACGCCCAACTCTTCCGAGAAGCTGCGCACGCTGCAGGGCATTTCGAGCACAGCCATGCTCTTGCGCGGAGCGGCGGTGTTCGTGCCGGTGCGACGAATGCGCCGCCGCGCCGTCCGCGACGAACGATCGTCTTCTTCCTCACCCGGCTTGCGCGCCGTGGTACCGACCCGTTTGCGCTTTAACTGGCGCTGCTCGCGTCCGCCCAGCGCGGTGAAAGCGCCGCCTTCGCCTTCCTCCGCCGGAGCGGCCTCGCGGCCGCGGCGTCCGCCACGCGCGGCGCCGGGCGCCGTCGGCGCCGCGGGAGTTTGCGGGCGGGCCGGCGCGCCGCCACGTCCCGGTGCGGGACGTTCGGCCGGGGCATCCGCGGGGACATCGGTCTTGCGGCGTTGCTCGTGCTTGCGGAGATGCTCCGACAGCGGCTTGCCCCCCGACTTGCCGGCGCGAATGGCGTCGGCCGGCAGCTTGATATCGGGCTTTTGCGGAGCCGGCTCGGCCGGTCCACTCGTGGCCGTAGGCTGCGGCGCCGTCGGCATGGGCGCGAGCTTAATGGCAGGCGCCGACCGCGGCTCTGCCGGCGGCTTCTTCTTCGCTTCGCCGGTAGGTTTCTCCGGCTTGGTGCCCAACACCGGAGGCCGCGTGCCCGCCGTCCCCATGGGGGCGATGTAATCTTCGCGGCGCACCACCGTAGAACGAGTCGGCGCGGCGATCGTCGAGGTGGGGGCCGACCCCCCGGGGGCAGGGGCGGGCGCGGTCGGAGCGGCGGGGCGCGCGGGAGCCCGAGCAGGCCCAGAAGCCCCCGCGAGATAAGCCTTCAGCTTCACGACCTCATCGTCGGTCAGGCTGGCCAGCGCCGACCCCTTGCCGGTCACACCTGCTTTGGCGCAGATATCGACGAGGTCCTTGCTGTCGACGTTCAGTTCTTTCGCTAATGAATAAATCCGTAGCGCCAAGTTTGGCTTCTCCCGTGGACGACCGTCGGAATCGCGACCGTGCGGTCAGTCCCGCCTTCAGTTCGCAACTATTCCATGTTGCAGGTCCCCCAAAACAACGACATTTCTCACCGTACCTTGCTCGTCTCCGACGGCCTGGAGCGTGCGCCAATCCAACGCACGAGCAGGGGTTGGCACCCCACGCGTCAGGCGTCTGACGACTCACCTTCGCTTCCGCCCGACTCTTCGGCGGGCGACGGCTCGTCGGCCGCTTCTTCGGCAGCCTCGGCCGGCTCGCCAGCTTCGGCCACCGCGACTTCGCCGGCGGCAGCACGTTCGGCCGCCTCGGCAGCTTCCGCCGCGGCCGTGGCGGCGTCAATACGATCTTGCTCGCGCTGGCGTCGACGGGCCTCGGCGGCCGCCTGTTCGGCCTCCTCGGCTCGCTCTTCCGCCTGCGTCACGATTTCATCGACCTGCTCGGCGGTCAGCTCGCCCATCGCCATCAAGGCATCGGGCTCGATCACCGAGAGGTCATCGTAGGTGAGGAAGCCCTCTCCCACGAGCCGCTCGGCGAGCGAATCGTCGACCCCCGCCAGTTCGCTGAATCCGGTAACCGCGCGCTCGATCTGCTCGTCGAGTTCCTCGCGGGTCATGATCTCGATATCCCAACCGCACAGCTTGCTCGCCAGTCGCACGTTCTGCCCGCGGCGACCGATGGCCAGCGAAAGCTGATCCTCGCGCACCAACACGATGGCACGACCCAGCATCTGGCAGAGGATCACTTCGTCCACTTCGGCCGGCTGCAAGGCGTTGGGAATCAACACCTGCATGTCGTCGCTCCAGCGGACGATATCGATTCGCTCGCCCGACAGCTCGTCGACAATATTCTTGATGCGGTTGCCGCGGACGCCGACGCACGCGCCGACGCAGTCGACCCGCTGGTCGGTGCTGCTGACGGCAACTTTGGTGCGGTAACCGGCCTCACGGGCCATGGCGCGAATCTCGATCACGCCGTCGGCGATCTCGGGAATCTCCTGCTCGAACAGGCGACGCACGAGATCGGTGCGAATGCGGCTCAAGATGACCCGCACGCGGCTCCCCTGCTTCTTCACCTCGAAGACGGTCGCGCGGACGCGCTCGTTCGGATGATGGGTCTCGCCCGGGATCTGCTCGCCGCGCGGCAGGATCGCCTCGACGTTGTTCAACTGCACCGTGGCGACGCCGCCGTCGTAGCGTTGCACGACGCCGGTCACCAACTCTCCGCGGCGTTCCTCGTACTCGTTGAAGAGGGCATCGCGTTCCGCCTCGCGGATCTTCTGGATCATCACCTGCTTGGCGGTTTGCGCGCCAATGCGGCCGACCGTCTCTTCCGGATCGAGCGGGATGCCATTGTGGGTACCCGAGATCGAACCATCCTGACGATCGATGTTGACGACGATCTCCGCCTCTTCGCCGTACTGCTTCTTGGCGGCGGAGACCAGGGCGGCCTCGATTCCCTCGAAGACAATCTCCTTGTCGATATTTTTATCGCGGTGGATCGTGTCGACGAGTCTGAGGAGTTCGCTTGCGTTCATCGCCAGTGTTTCGCTTTCCCCTTCCAGGGGTATTCGTATTTCATTTGTACCGCGGCGGGGTCCCATAACGACAAGAACCAGCCGTCTCCCTCACCTGCACGCGCCGGCGGCGGGCAAGCATGACGGCTAGTTCTTACGCAACCGCGTCAGGGCAGCCATCCCGCGAACCACCCACCAAGGGCGGCTCAGCAGCGACGCCGCATGTGCCACGTCACCCACACGACCACGCACCGACCTCGACCCGCGACGCAATGTTCCTCAACGCCGCCGGGGGGCCTGCGCGAATCGCGTCCCCTCCTGCGAAACGATTCACCGGCCAGCCATCGCGAGACACGCACGTCCGCGGGTAGCAGCTCGCTCGAAAATCGTTCCACGTTCACTACTTAGCTGATTCTGCAATCCTGTAAACATATCGGGGCCAAGAGGGGGTGTCAAGTTGCCAACCTCGTCCCCTTTCGCTGTCACCAAGGCGGCGCAACCAGCACAAGTCGAACCGGTTGCACGGCTTCGAGCCCCTCGTCGCGCGCCAAAAATGGCTCTCCGTGCGCGTCGACCGGTTATGAGACGAAGCGCCGGAAGAGAACCGCGCCGGCCTGTCCCTGGGGGGTGACGCTGACTTTCAGAAAGCTGTCTCCCGGCGAGATGCCCGACTCGCGGACGATCGAGAGCGCGCATTCGGGATCCGGGGTCTCATAGTTCAACGTGGAAAAGAGCCGACCACGTTCGAGCGACATGAGACTGGCGATCACTTCGACAATGCCGCTGCCAGCCCCCAAGTTGCCGAAGTAACTCTTGGCCGCGGTTACCGGAATCCGCTCCGCCTCGCTGCCGAATACCTCGTGGATCGCAGCGGCCTCGTCGGCGTCGCAACTGGGCGTTCCCAAGCCGTGGGCGTTGACGTGCCCCACGTCGCTCGCCTGCATGTCGGCATCGCGCAAGGCGCCACGAATCGTATTGGCAAGTGCCGTCGCGCGGCGTCCCACTCCACGACGATCGACCACGGTCGATGACGACGTACCGACGATTTCGGCCAGGATTTTCGCGCCGCGGGACTGCGCGACTTCGAGTTCTTCGAGCACGATGGCGCCCGCCCCTTCACCCAACACCTGCCCGCCACGCGCCAGATCGAACGGACGACAGGCCTTGCCCGGATCGCCGTTGCCCCGCGCGAGCTCCTCGATCTGCGTGGCGTGGACCGCCTTCATCGGATGGACACGGGTACCCGTCGCGCCAGCGACCATCATGTCGGCGCTGCCGCGAGCAATGGTGCGAAACGCCTCGCCCAGGGCGAGCACGCCCGCCGCCTCGCGATGCGTGAGCGAGTTGTTCGGCCCGCGCAGATCGTTGTAGATGGCGATATGGCAGGCGGGCATATTCGGCAGGTACTTGAGCAGCCACAGAGGCGTGAGTTGCCGCATGCCCTCGCCCCCCCAGCGTGGGTAGTCGAAGCGTGGACCATCCACGGTGCAGAGTCGAATGCCATCGTTGAACTCGGCCGGGTCCGACAGCATGTAGTCGGCGCCGTAGACGATGCCGGCACGCTCGGGGTCGAAGCCCCCCCCCAACAGATTCGCCGCTGCCAGGGCGCGCATCGCGGCCGCGACCCCCATCTGGCACTCGCGGCACATCACCTTGAGTCCCTTGCGGATCGCCTTCTTCTGCTCCTCCTCGACCGGGCCGAAGTTCTGAATATCGCCGGTGAAGTCCGTCGCTTCGCCCGCCACGTCCGTGGGGAGCGAGGAGGGGTCGAAAGCCGTCAGCGCGCGAACGCCACTGCGGCGCGATTCAAACGCCTCCCAGAGCGATTCGGGCGTATCGCCCACGGGGCTGATGAGCCCCATCCCGGTGACGACTACCCGACGGAGTTTAGTAGCGGCAGAGGCCATGGCGCGCGGCGTGGGGCAGGAAAAAAGGGGCGCGGGAGGCAGGTACGAGCGAAGGGCGTATTTTAGACGCCCCGGCCCAAAGCGTCGAGGCGGACCACGCCCTCGGCGGGGAAGCCATAGGACAAGCTTGCTAACGTCCGCGGGTGAGCCGTGTCGTACCGTACCCGTGACGTCTGGCCGGGCCCTACTCCCAGCATTAGTATCGATTTCGATACGTGCCTGGATCGCGTTGGCCCGTGCGGGTAACGGTCGAGGCCTGCACGGTCGTAGCGCCGCGACTCTCGACGAAGATCAACAGGTCGGCCCGCGGCGGTCCCACCTGCAAGGGAAAGACCCCGGCGTTCGGATCGGCCGGCACCGGCGTGGCGATCATGCCCATGCCCACCAACAACACCTGGTCCGTGGGCCAGCGGAATCGCTCGTGCAGGCGTGATTGCGTCATCTGCGGAATCTCGAGCCGGGCACGCTGCTTCGCACCATTGGCCACCGGCACGTCCACCGTGACGGGAATCACCTTCTCGACCTGATCGACGTTGCACTTGAGCACCGCGTCGATCATCCGGCCATCGAGCGACAGGAGCGGACTCAACTCGAGCGAGTACCCTTCGTCGATCTGTCCCGATTGAGATTCGAAGCCGGGCCAGGCCTCGGGCCGCAGGACGACGTCCTTCATGTACGGCCGCGGGCGCGTCGCCGCCACGACGGTCGCCTGCCCGTTGTTTACCATCAAATGGGGCGAGCTATGCTCGCGGAAATCGGTACGCTTGCGCAGCTCGGCCAACAGCAGCCCGGCGTCTTCCTTGGCCAGCAGCCAGGCCTGCGCGCCGGGCGTCTGCACCGGCACGGGATGCAAAATCGGCTGCGCTTTGGCGCGCCAGTTCGGGCTGCTCACCGTCACCACGCGCACGCCGAAGGCCTGCGTCTCGGCCTCCGTGTTGACGAAGCGATCGACCAACTCGGCCACCACGGCATGCATCTCGGGCGTGTGGTAGACGCGCAACGTGCGACCATCGACCGTGGCGCTCAAGATGCCCAACGGCTCTGAGTGCCAGGCCTCGTAACCGGTCTCGCGCAGGATCCAATCGATGACCGCTTGCTCGGGACGCTGCGTGGCGGTGACGCGCAGCGTGTAGGGGCTGATGTCGTACTCGCGCCAAACCTGTCCGTGGTCGTTGGGGAGGGTGCCCGAGCCTTTGGTCACCCGCGCGATATTACCTCGCGGGCTCCCTTCGATGGGACGGAGCGGTTCGAGGGCCTCGCCGCGATGGTCCGACTTGCGCGCGGTCGAGGCCGGCGCGCGATTGCCACCGGCCGTGCGCCACGAATCGCTCGATCCATCGTCGGCACGTGGGGCCGCGGAAGGAGTTTGAGCCAAAGCACTCGTCGCCAGCGCGAGTGATACAACGGCGATCCAGGAGAGTTTCGACAGCAAGGCTTCGACCTCCATGCCGGATAGGTGGCAACACCGTTGCCAGGCACTTGGAAAAACTGCCCGAACGGACAGCGCGGGCGGGGAGTATAGGAACGCTCCGCGACTGGAACAAGAGCGATGCGCTGCCAGTTTTGCTAGCAGGATCTGCGAGTCGCGACGTGCCTGGAGCGAATCAATTCCAGGGCACCGAGTTACACAGGCCGCTGGCCTGTGCAGGCAAACAAAGCGAGCACCTGAATCCACACAGGCCGGCGGCCTGTGCCACTTTGATTCCAGGCACGCAAATGTGGCGGTGCGATCTAGTGGGCGTGCCCGTTGTCGTAACGCCGCACGGCTACCGTGGCATTGTGCCCACCGAAGCCGAAGCTGTTCGAGATCGCCACGCGCACGTCGCGCTGGCGCGGCTCGTTGGGCGTGTAGTCGAGATCGCACTCTGGATCGGGCGTGGTGTAGTTGATCGTGGGAGGGATGACCCCGTCGCGAATGGCCAGGACGGCAAAGAGCAACTCCACGCCGCCACTGGCCCCCAGCAGATGTCCTAACTGGCTCTTGGTGCTCGAGATGCTGAGCGAATGTGCGTGCGGACCGAAGACCGACTTCACGGCGCGCGTTTCGGCGGCATCGCCGAGCGGCGTGCCGGTGCCATGTGCATTGATATAGTCCACTTCTTCCGGCTCGAGGCCGGCGTCTTGCAGCGCGCGGCTCATGGCTCGCGCGGCGCCGCTCCCCTGAGCATCGGGCTGCGTGATGTGGCCGCCGTCGGCGCTGAGTCCGTAGCCGATGAGCTCTGCGTAGATCTTCGCACCGCGGGCCTTGGCGTGCTCCAACTCCTCGAGCACGAGCAGGCCGGCCCCTTCGCTGAGCACGAAGCCGTCGCGATCGGCGTCGAACGGCCGACTCGCCTGCGTGGGGGCGTCGTTGCGCATCGACAGGGCGCGCATCGAGCCGAAGCCGCTGATCGCCATGGGCGTCAGGGCCGACTCGCTACCTCCAGTCACCATCACGTCGGCGTCACCGTACTGAATGTGCTTGAAGGCATCGCCGATGGCGTTCGTCGCACTGGCGCAGGCAGTGGCCACGGCGGCATTCGGTCCGCGAAGACCGAAATGGATGGAAACCTGCCCACAGGCGGCATTCACCATGAGCTTGGGGATCGTGAAGGCCGAGACCTTCTCGGGTCCCTTTTCGAGCAGGCGCGTGTGCTGCGTCTCGATCTCGTGCAGGCCGCCGACGCCCGACCCCAGGATGACGCCGCAGCGGAAGGCATCGCACTTCGTAAAGTCGATGCCCGCGTCGTTCACGGCATCGACCCCGGCGACGACGGCGAACTGCGTGAAGCGGTCCAGCCGTTTCGCCTCTTTGGGGGGGAGGTAGTTATCGGTGGAAAAGCCCTGTACTTCTCCGCCGAATTTCACCTTGAACTCGGACGTGTCGAACAACTTGAGCTCATGAATGCCGCTCTCGCCGCGGCAGATGCGCTGCCACAGATCTTCGACCTTCGAGCTGAGGGAGGTAACCGCACCCAGACCGGTAACCACGACGCGCCGCTTCATCGGAGAGCCTCGACCGAATCGATGAGATAAGCGTGGGCCGCAGCGCAAGCAGCCACGACGCGGGGAATGAATCGGAGGGGAGATTCGTCCCTGACCCCCGTTCCACTTCGCCCGACGCAGGACTGACGATTCGCGCCTGGCGCGGCAAAGTCCGTTTCGCCGCAAGCGCCGGGGCCGCTTGCCCCTGGCGCTTTTGAATCCATCGTACGTGCCGCGGTCGGAACTGACCCGACCGCCGGACCTACGACTGCAATTTCTCGATATATTCGATCGCCTGGCCGACCGTTTGGATCTTCTCCGCGGCGTCGTCCGGAATGTTGATGTCGAACTCTTCCTCGAGTTCCATCACCAACTCGACCGTGTCGAGCGAATCGGCGCCGAGATCGTTGACGAACGAGGTCTCGGGAGTGATCTGATCCTTGCTGACGCCAAGCTGCTCGGCGACGATGTCGATAACGCGTTCTTTAACTGAGCCCACCGATGGTCTCCTCCACAGATAACGGCTTACCGGAAAACGAAACGAGACTGCTACCCAGCCCGTCGCTTCACCGAAAGCTTTCGCTGACCGCAGTTTACGATCGCTGCGCCGCCGCGATTCCCCGTTGGTTTGGTGAAGATATAGCGACTTTTCAAGCAACTGTCTATATCTACCAGCCCGCCGTAACGATTTTGCCCAGGGGGATTTGAGGTAGATCCCAAGCGTTCATTCGGCCTTGGCGACCGTGGCAACTCTGGCGGTCCCCCTAACCTGTTCAAAGCGCCAAACGGAGACGCGTTCAGGCCGTCAGGCCGCCATCGACGACGAGCACCTGGCCGGTCACATAGCCGGCCGCGGGGCTCGCCAGGTAGAGCACCGCCGCGGCAATATCCTCGGGGGAGCCGAGCCGCTTGAGCGGCACGTGCTTCTTCACTTCCTCTTGAGTCTGCTCCCCGAGCGCCGCGGTCATCTCGGTCTCGATGAAGCCCGGCGCCACGGCGTTCACCGTCACGCCGCGCGAGGCGAGCTCCATGGCCACGCTGCGCGTCAGCCCGATGATGGCCGCCTTCGAGGCCGAATAGTTCGCCTGTCCGGCGTTCCCCTTCAGGCCCGAGACGCTCGAGATGTTGATGATGCGGCCGTAACGCTTTTGCATCATGGGGCGCGCGGCGGCGCGCGTGAAGAGAAACGTGCCGCGGAGATTCGTGCGGATCACGTCGTCCCAATGTTCGTCGCTCATGCGGGGGATGAGCGTATCGCGCGTGATGCCCGCGTTGTTCACCAGGATGTCGAGCCGGCCCCACTCGTCGGCCACGCGGGTGACGAGTGCCCGCACGCTGGCGTCGTCGGTGGCATCGCACTCGCAAGCCTCGGCCGTGCCCCCGGCGGCTTGAATCGCCGCGACGGTCTCTTCGAGCCTGGCGACATTGCGCGCGGCACAGGCGACACGCGCGCCCGAGCGCCCCAGCGCGACGGCGATGGCACGGCCGATCCCTTGCGACGCCCCAGTGACGATGGCCGTCTGTCCCGACAGATCGGCTCGCAACGTCGCGGCTTCGTCAGCACCCATGTCCGATTCCCTCCCTGGTAGTGAGTTTCTGCCGGCCGCAGGCGGGCCTTACGGGGTGACGCTGTGGCAGACGACCTGGCGGTCGATGCGTTTCAACAGGCCCCGCAGCACGCGCCCTGGCCCGACTTCGTAAAACTGGTCGCAACCCTGTTCGAGCAGGTAGCGCATCGATTCTTCCCACCGCACGGGCGAGACCACCTGGCGAATCAACAGGCGGCGGATTTCTTCCGGGTCGTCGTGCGGGCGAGCATCGACATTCGAGACGACGGGGATCGAAGGCTTGCGCAAATCGACGGCCGAAAGGGCCGCCGTGAGTCGCTCGACGGCGGGCGCCATGATCTGGGTATGAAACGCCCCGGCCACGGCCAAGGGGACCGCCTTCATCGCCCCCGCGGCCTCGGCCTTCTCGGCCGCTTGTTCGCAAGCGGCATTGGTGCCCGAGATCGCGATGTTGCCCGGGCAAAGCAGATTGGCGATTTCGAGCACGCCCTCGCCCCGCGCCTGATCGCAGACGGCCTCGACCTGGACGCGTTCGAGCCCGAGGATGCTGACCATGCCGCTCGGCGTGGCGTCGGCGGCGTCTTGCATGGCGGCGCCACGTTCTTGCACCAGGCGTAATCCGGCTTCGAAGCTCATCGCGCCGGCGAAGACCATGGCCGTGTACTCGCCGAGGCTCAAGCCCGCGGCCATCTCGCAGGCCAGCACGACATCGGGCGATTCTTGCCGTAGGACCTCGATGGCGGCCAGGCTCGACACGAACAGTGCCGGCTGGCTGCGGACGGTGGAGTCGAGTTCTTCGGCCGGGCCTTCGAAGCAGAGTTTTGCCAGGTCGTAGCCCAGCACCTCGTTGGCGCGGTGGAAGACGTCTCGAGCCGCGGGATTGGCATCGTAGGCCTGGCGTCCCATGCCGACCGATTGCGCGCCCTGGCCGGGAAAGAGAAATGCGATCTTGTTCACGACAGTGCGCCTCTCGTGCGAGAAAAGTTCGCGGCAATGCGCTGGCGGGCGGGCCTTCCCCGTGGGCCGCTTTGTATCACATTCTGACGACCGCGGAAGCCCAGGAAAGCCCCGCCCCGAAGCCCACCATGATGCACAAATCGCCTGGCAACAGGCACCCGGCGCGCCGCGCCTCGTCGAGCGCGATCGGAATGCTCGCCGACGACGTATTGCCGTAGCGGTCGATGTTGATGAAGCACTTTTCGCGGGGGATGTCGATCCGCTTCATGGCGGCGTCGATGATCCGTTCATTGACCTGATGCGGAATCACCAGCTTGATGTCGTCGTGCGTGAGCTGGCACGATTCCAAGGCATCGCGAATCAGCTCGATGAAGGCCCCCGTCGCAAAGCGAAACACCTGTCGCCCGGCCACGTGCAGATACTGCTTGCGCGCGGCGAGCAACTCGACGCTGGGGGGATTCTTCGAACCGCCGGCCGGCATCTGCAGCAGCTCGAAATGTTCACCATCGGAGCGCAAGCGGCTGTGGATCAAGCCGGCTCCGTTCGTCGCGGCGCCCAGGACGACCGCCCCTGCCCCGTCGCCAAAGAGGATGCAGGTGCCGCGGTCCTGGTAGTCGGTGATGCGGCTGAGGGTCTCCGAGCCGATCACGAGGACGCGGCGATGCATGCCCGACGAGACGAGCCCCGCGCCGATCGACAGGGCATAGATGAAGCCGCTGCAGGCGGCGTTCAGATCGACGGCCCCCGCCTGCGAGGCCCCGATCGCATGCTGCACGAGCGAGGCCGAGGAGGGAGTCGGGTAATCCGACGTGACGGTGGCCAGCAGAATCAGGTCGATCTCGTCGGGCGAAACGCCGGCATCCTCGCAGGCCCGGCGCGCGGCGATGGCCGCCATCGTGCTGGTGGTTTCCTCCGGCGCGGCGATGCGGCGTTCGCGGATGCCGGTCCGCTCGACGATCCATTCGTTGCTGGTGTCGACCATCCGCTCGAGATCGGCGTTCGACAACACCCGCTCTGGAACGTAGTGGCCGGTCCCCAGGATGGCCGCACGAGACGGAAGCGTCATGGCGTGTGCAATGCCTCGGCCGACTTTCCTTGCTGGGCGCCGGGGCGACCGAAAAGCCTCGCCGCGAGAATCAAGCCATGCGAGTCGGTCAACAACGGGGATGCACCTCCCTGCCACCCCGCCTGATCCGCGAGCCCACCGGCCGCGCTCAATCGTTCAACACTCGCCTCGGAAGGCACGCCCCTCCGCGTCACGCATGGCCGATTTGCGGCCAGCCAGTTCAGCGCGCGCTACCGAAGGACGCAGACTACTCTTCCATCTGGACGATTTCACGTCCCATGTAGTGACCGCAGTTCGGGCAGATCACGTGCGACGGCGTCGCGGTGCTGCACTGCGGGCAGTATTGCAACTTCTTCGGCTTGATCGCGTTGTGAGCACGGCGGCTGCCGGAGCGGGCGTTCGACTGTTTTCGTTTGGGGACGGCCATGGCGTAACTTGCTTATTTCTCGTGTCGAAACACCAGCGGAAACCTGTTTCGCAGACGGCCGGAAGTGGCCGACGCCTACCCGCTGGCGGGTATTTGGCGTTCATTTAAGCCCCTCATGCTATGGGCGGGGGGCTGGGGTGTCAAGAACGGCCCCACCACGAAAAAACGCTACCGTTCAAGCACCAAACGCCAAGCCGCCACACGATTTGGGGCACGCGGCCGATCGTTCGCAGGCTAGCCACCAGCCCTTGCCCCATGCGCGCGAGCAGGAAAACGCTCCGGCTTCTTTAAAACCGTTTCTTGGCGCTGGCGAGGGCTTCGGCCAGGGCCTCGGGGAGCTTGTCGGGGTGCTTGCCGCCGGCCTGCGCCATGTCGGCCTTGCCGCCTCCGCTGCCGCCGATGATTTGCGCGGCATCGCGCACCCATTCGACGGCACTGGCCCCCTTTTGCTCCAGCTCGCGACTGATGCCGGCCACCAGCAGCACCTTGCCCTCTTCGCGCGTCCCGAGCATGACCGCGATCGGCGACGCTTTGCGTCGCAGTTGATCGATCTGTTCGCGCAACACGTTCGCATTGGCTCCGGGTACCTCGGCGGTGACGATGCGCACCCCGGCCTGATCGATGGCCTCTTGCAGCAGGCTATCGATCGAGATGCCTCCCTTCGGACCAGCGCTGGCCTGCTTGCGCAGGGTACGCAACTCCTTGGCCATCGCTTCGACGCGTTGCGGCAGCTCGGTGACGGGCACCTTGAGGGCGCCGGCGGCCTCGTGCAACAGCGCCTCGTGCTGACGGATATGCGACAGAGCCCCGGCGCCGGTCAGCGCCGTGATGCGCCGCGTGCCGGCCGCCACGCTCTCTTCGCCGACGATTTTGAACAAGCCCACCTGGGCGGTGTTGTCGAGATGCGTCCCACCGCACAGTTCCTTGCTGAAGTCCCCCATCGACACCATGCGCACGATGTCGGGATACTTCTCGCCGAAGAGCATCATCGCGCCTTGCTGGCGTGCCTCGGCCATCGGCATGTTGGCCCACGTGATGGACGCGGCCGACACGATCCGTTCGTTCACGTCGTCTTCGATGCTGGCCAGTTCCTCGGCGCTGACCGATTTCGGATGCGTGAAGTCGAACCGCAGCCAATCGCGATCGACTTTCGAGCCCTGCTGCTGGGCATGCCCCCCCAGATGCTTCTGCAAGGCATAGTGCAGGATGTGCGTGGCCGAGTGGGCGCGGCGGATGCCCGAGCGCCGGTCGGTGTCGACCCGGGCCTCGACCGTGTCGCCCAGTCGTAGCGTGCCGGAACGCAAATGCCCCAGGTGCAGGACGAAGCCACCTTCGCGCTGTGTGTCGATGACTTCAAAGGCGAAGCCGTCGCCCGCGAGCGTGCCGACGTCACCCACCTGGCCGCCACTTTCACCATAGAAAGGCGTGCGGTCGAGCACGACGACGAGCGGACGCTCGTGCCCTATCTCTTCGATGCTGTCGCAGAGCTCATCCTGGGCGATGAGCCCGATGATCTTGCCCGTGGCCTCGCTCGTCTCGTAACCGAGGAACTCGGTGCCGGCCGAAGTGCGCTTAAGCGCGTCGAGTGGGCTCGACTTGAACAATTCGATCTTCTGCCCGCCGCCGGACTCGAGTCCGTGCTGCTCCATCTCGCGGCGGAACCCCTCCCAATCGAAGGTGAGATTGTGCTCGGCGGCGAGGGTCTCGAACAGCTCGGGCGGAAAACCGTACGTGGTGTACATGTCGGCCGCTTCGTTCCCGGCGACGAGGGTGCGGTTCTCGCGCTTCATCTCGCCGAAGATCGCCTTGATGCGACTCAGGCCGCCATCGATCGTGGCCAGGAAGTTCTCTTCTTCCTTGGCAATCACCTGGACGACGCGTGTGGTCGTCTCGCTCAGCTCGGGATAAGGGCGGCGCATCAGCTCGGCCACCGTCGGCACGAGCTTGCCGAGGAACGGTTCGTGAACGCCCATCTGGTGCCCGTCGAGCACCGCCCGCCGCAGCAAGCGTTTGACGACGTACTTCTCTTTGTTCGGCCCGGGATAGACGTTCTCGTGGACCGCGAACGTGCAGGCCCGCACGTGATCGGCGATGCGGCGCAGCCGGCGGCCAGTCTCGCTGGCGGGTTCGTACTTCACGCCGCAGGCCTCGGCGGCCGCCAGCACGAGCGGCTGGAGAATGTCGATGTGGAAGTTCGTCTCGACCCCCTGCAGCACCGAGGCACAACGCTCGAGCCCCATGCCGGTGTCGATGTTCTTGCTGGGGAGGGGCCGCAGATTGTCGGGCGGATTACCCACGCGATTGAACTGCGTGAAGACCAGATTCCAGATCTCCACCGAGCCTTTCTCGGTGTGGTAGAAGATCTCGCTGCAGGGGCCGCAGACGCCGTCGGGGCCGTGCGTCGGGGCGCCAGCCGGCCAGAAATTGTCGTGCTCTCCCATCCGCTCGATGCGGTCCGGGGGGAGCTTGATATCGCGCGCCCAGATCTCGGCGGCTTCGTCGTCGTCGAGATAGACCGACACGGTGAGCTTGTCGGCCGGAATGCCCAGCCAGCGTTTATCGGTGAGATACTCCCAGGCCCAGTTGATCGCTTCGCGCTTGAAATAGTCGCCGAAGCTGAAGTTGCCGAGCATCTCGAAGAACGTGTGGTGGTAGGCGGTGCGCCCCACGTTGTCGATGTCGCCCGTGCGGAGGCATTTCTGGCAGGTGGTGGCCCGGGTGAACTCGAGCTTGCACTTGCCCAGGAAGTGATCCTTGAACTGATTCATGCCGGCGGGCGTGAACAGCACCGAGGGATCCCAGCGTGGCACCAGCACGTCGCTGGGACGGCGGACGCAGCCTTTGGATTCGAAGAAAGAGAGGTAGCTTTCGCGCAGTTCGTCGGTTTTCATTGCCGCGTCGGAACGCCGTTCCACGATTTCCAGGTGGGTAAACTGGAATCATATCGGAGTCCCCCCGGGCCGACCAGCCGAGCCTGCCGAGGCTGAGGGGCGGACTTCGCCAGAATCGAGCCCGAGCAGGGTTGCGAGCGGACCACTGAAAATGGCCCGGACATTGACTGCACCGGGTCGAAGAACTGGGGCCAAAGCCATGCCCCACCGGCCTAGCAGGAAGCGCAGCGTGCGGAACACGCCCGCCTGGACTTGGACCGTGTCTACGGCGCCGCCACCTTGAAGGTCGACTGATCGCTGGGCGAATTCCAGACGCGTAGCGTCACCATCTCACCCTCGCGCCCGTCGACCGCGGCGTGGAACTCGCGCGGGCTGGCGACCGACGTGCTTTCGACGTGCGTCAGCAGCATGTCGGAGCGAAGGCCGGCCTCCCAGGCGGGGCTACCGGTCTCCACCTCGGTGACGACGATGCCCGACTCGGGCAGAAACGCGCGCGGATTGCGTAGATCCATCACAGCCGTGACGTAATCGACCCGGGCGCCTCGCCAGATCGGCGCCGGCTGCGTGATGACCTTCTTGCCGGCGACGCGAAACTTGGCCAGCTCGGCCAGGATCTCCTTGCGGCCGCCGGACCTTTCCACCGTGAGACGTACGGTCGACGCGGCGGGCAAGCGCCCCACGTAAAGCATCAACTGGTCCACCCCGTCGATCGGCTCACCATTGACCGCCACGACCACGTCATCGGTCCGTAGGCCCGCCCGATAGGCGGGCGTGCCGGCCACCACGCTGTTCAAGAGCGTGCCGCGCAGGCGCAACTCGGGGGATAGATTCGCCGGCTGCACGCCGAGGAATCCATATTCCGCCTCGCGACCCTCTTTCAGCTTATCGACGACCCAGCGGAACGTCTCGTCGACGGGAATCGCGTACCCGGCGGCCTGCTCGAAGCCCGAGATGGCGGCCTCGGACGTGATGAGGCCGATCATTTCGCCCTGCAAGTTCAGCAACGGTCCGCCGCTGGTGCCCAGGTTCAATTTGGCGTCGGTTTGGATCAACGTGCCGAACTGGTGAATCGTCTGCTTCACCGCGGCGGGATCCTCGTTGTAGAGGGGGGGCGAGGCCTTGCGGGCCAGGTTGGCCACGATACCCCAGCTCGCGCTCGCCTTGCCATCGCGCGCGATGGCGTAGGGATTCCCGAGCGCAATGACGAATTGCCCCTTTCGCAACTTCGAGGCGTCGCCCAGCGGAATCGGGGTGAAGGTCTCGTTGCTGTCGACGTCGGCCAACTCGAGCACGGCCAGATCGCTACGTGGGTCGGCCCCCTTGATCGTCGCGTCGTACGTGCGGCCATCGACCGTGGTGATGCGATAGTCGGAATCCTCGCCCAGCACGTGATAGTTCGTCAGCACGAGCCCGCGCGCATCGACGATCACGCCGGTGCCGAACTCGTTGGGAATCACATCGTTGCTGGGAGGCCGCGGCTCGAGCGACAGCTCGAGCGCCTCGTCGCGACGATAGCGGGCGATGCTCACCACCGCAGGCTCGGCCCGCTCGATGGCGTCGGCAATCGCTTGCTCGAGCGCCGCCGCCACCGCGGCGCCACTGGGCTCTTGGGCGTGGGCCACGAGCGAGCCGATCGGGCCGGTAGCAAACAAAACGGCGAGCACGCAGACCCATCGGCCCGCGCGCCCGCCGAGATTCGACAAACACTCCGGCATGGAGATTTCCCCAAATTCAAGCGGGGAAATTCCTCCGATCGGGGCGATCGGCGCGGGCCCCTGGAGCCACGCTGCCGATTCTGCCGGTCGGTTGATCCCCGGGCTTTATTCTACGTCGGTGTCGTCCGACTCGTCCGCACTGCCACCTTCGCCGGCAAGTCCGTTCTTTTCATAGCCGCCGTCAGCCAGGATCTTCGTCTGCAACTCGGCCATGAAATCGGGATTCTGCAACAGGTAGTCGCGCGTGCGTTCGCGTCCCTGGCCCAATTGTACCTCGCCGTAGCGGAACCAGGCGCCCGAGCGGATCACCATTTTACGGGCCAGGGCCAGGTCGAGCACGTCGCCGGCCATGCTGATCCCGTCCTTGTGCATCATATCGAATTCGGCGACACGGAACGGCGGGGCAACCTTGTTCTTGACCACCTTGGCCCGCACGCGCTGGCCGACCACCGTCTCGCCATCTTTGAGCTGGCCGATGCGGCGGACGTCGATGCGGCATGAGGCATAGAACTTCAGCGCCCGGCCTCCGGGCGTGGTTTCGGGGCTGCCGAACATGACGCCGATCTTTTCGCGAATCTGGTTGATGAAGATGACGCAGGTCTTGCTTTTGTTGATGACGCCGGTCAGCTTGCGCAACGACTGGCTCATGAGCCGGGCCTGCAGGCCGACGTGCGAATCGCCGATCTCGCCTTCGAGCTCCTTCTGCGGCACCAGGGCGGCCACCGAGTCGATCACGATCACGTCGACCGCGTTCGACTTGATGAGCATCTCGGTGATGTGCATCGCCTCTTCGCCGTGGCTCGGCTGGCTGACGAGCAGCGTTTCGAGCTCCACGCCGAGCTTCTTGGCCCAACTGGGGTCGAGAGCATGCTCCGCGTCGATGAAGGCGGCAATGCCCCCCTCGCGTTGGGCAGCCGCCACCACGTGCAAGGCCAGGGTCGTCTTGCCGCTCGACTCCGGGCCGAAAATCTCGATCACACGCCCCTTGGGAACGCCGTGTCCCCCCAGGGCCATGTCGAGCGACAGACTCCCGGTCGAGATGCCCGCCACCGAAGGGGACTGATCGTTCCCGAGCGGCATGATCGAGCCTTCGCCGAACTGCTTCTCGATCTGGGCCAGCGTGTTCTTGAGCTGAGGATTGTCGTTCAACGCCGCCTGAATGGGGCTCTTTTCAGCAGCCACGCGCGACGACTTGGTTTCCTTCTTCGGCATGCGACCGTTCTTCGTGGTAGCGACCATGGGGCACAATCCTTTAAGTTGAGGATTCCGATGTGCGAATTGCAAGCGGATCGGGGCCGGCACAGACGATCGCGGTCGGCCATATACTGTACGCCTGAATACTGTATCGGCGTTCAGTAATGATTTCAAGAGCGAAATCAGCGGAATATCGCGGCAAGAAAACTGCCCTTCTCAGCCTAGTGCTGCCGGGCCTGTCGCCCCCCTAGCCCTAGCGGTCGCTGCGCAATTCGCACCGGCCCAGCACCTCGTACAACGGACCATCCGCGTCGAGCTTGCTGGCAAACACCACCGCATCCTCGGCGATGGTCGAGCCGCAGTCGTACTCGGCGAACTCGGCCATCCGGGCCGCCAAATCGTCGATTCCCTCGCTGCCGCGCACGCGTCCGATCGTCAGATGGGGCCGAAAGCGCCGCCGCTCGGCGCGAAAGCCCAGCTTCTCGAGCACCCCCTCGATCGCGTCGTGCAGGGCGATCAACTCCTCGCTCCCTTCGCGCACGCCGATCCAGACGGTGCGCGGACGCTCCGCATCGGGAAACGCCCCCACACCGAACGAGCGAAACTCGAACTCCGGAAGACCGCGCGTCGCCTGGGAGATCTCGCGGCAAACCTGTGGAATGCGCTCCGTCTCGACGTTGTCGAGAAACTTGAGCGTCAGGTGCAGGTTCTCGGGATCGACCCACCGCACGCGCGCGGGGGTCGGACGCAGCTTCTTGATGAGCGTGGTGGCCCGGGCGCGCACATCGAGCGAAATCTCGGTCGCGACGAACGTACGAATGAAGTGCTGCATCAGAAGCTGAGCATGTGCCGGTAGTCGGCCATGCGACGTTCGAGATCCTCGCGCTCGATGCGGCGCATGCGGTCGAGGCTGAAGTCCTCGACGTTGAAGCTGGCCACGATCGTGCCGTAGGCGAGCGCTTCCTTGAGGGTCTTGGGCTCGAAGTCGCCGCGCTCGGCGAGGTAGCCCATCATGCCCCCCGCGAAACTATCGCCCGCTCCCGTCGGGTCGATGACGTCGGGCGTGGGATAACCGGGCATGACGTAGGTCTCGTGCTCGCTGAAGAACATGGCGCCATGCTCCCCCTTTTTGATCACGACGAACTTGGGACCCAGCTCGCGAATCTTGTGGCCGGCACGGACGAGGTTTTCATCCTCGGTCAACAGCTTGGCCTCGGAGTCGTTCATCACCAGGCCATCGATGCGCTTCAGCAACTGCATCAGCTCGTCGTGCTGCGTCTTGATCCACAGATCCATGGTATCGGCCACGCGCAAGCGGGCGCCGGGTAACTGGTCGAGCACCTTCATCTGCAGCGTGGGCGAACCATTGGCCAGAAAGAGGAACTCGCAACGCTTGTACGCGTCGGGGAGCACGGGATCGAACTCGCCGAAGACGTTCAGATGGACCTCGAGCGTCTCGCGGTCGTTCATGTTCGGCAGGTACTTGCCGCGCCAACGGAACGTCTGGGCCCCGCGAACCACCTGCAGGCCCGAGGTGTCGATGCCACGATCCGCCAGCAGCTTCGTGTGCTCGGCGGGCCAGTCTTCGCCGACGACCCCCACGAGCCGCACCGGCGAGAAATAGCTGGCGGCGTACGAGAAGAAGACGGCCGAGCCCCCCAGCACATCCTCGCGCACCGCGGTGGGAGTTTCCACGCTATCGAGCGCGATCGAACCGACGACCAAAAGCGACATGCTGCTTTCTCCTACGTGCAACTCAAATCCCAACCCGAAGCGTCAGCGAGGGGACTCCCTATGCAGGCGTCGATCGAAGCGCCCCTCGCTCACGCTTCGGGTTGGGATGGGTGACTTTCATATCCATGAATTCATCAACCGACCAACGGCACCTTCAACTCGCCCGCGCCACGGCGGCATCGATCCGCGCCAGCGTCGTCTCGCGACCCAAAATCGCCAGGCAATCGTACAAGCCGGGCCCCACGGCCTTGCCGGTGGTCGCCACGCGCACCGCATGAATGATGGCGCCCAGCTCGATTCCCTCGGCGGCCAGAAACTCGTGCATGGCCTGCTCGAGCGTCGCTACATCGAACGGCTCGACCGTCGCGAGGCGTGTGCGAAGCTTCCGCAGCAAGTCGCACGCTCCGGGGGCCCGGACTCGCTTCTCGAACGCCTTTTCATCGTAGGAGATTTTTTCCTGAAAGAAGAAATCGGCGTAGGCGATGATGTCGCCGAAGACCTTGATGCGGTCCCCCGTCGCCTCGACGATGCGGGCCAACTTCGCGCGATCCTCTTCTGAAACAGGCTCGGCGAGCAGCTTGGCGCGCACGAGAAAGGGGAGCGTCCCGGCCACCTTTTCGCCGGTCGACAACTGGCGCATGTAGTGGTCTTGGAAGGCCCAGAGCTTCTTCGGATCGAAGCTGGCGGCGGCCTTGGTCACGCGCTCGAGGGTAAAATTCTCGACCAGCTCGGTGCGCGAGAGAAACTCGGTCTTGTCGTCGAGCGACCAGCCCAGCAGCGCCAGGTAATTGACGATCGCCTCGGGCAGGTAGCCCACCTGTTCGTAGAAATCGACAATCACCGGGTTGAACGTATCGGCCGCCGTGGTGAGCCCCTGCGCGGCTGCGATCGCCTGGCCGTGCTCGTTGATCTGGGCGAAGTCGCGGTTCTTCAGATACTTGTCGAGCTTGCGCTTGCTGAGCTTGTTCTTGCTGCCCGGTTCGGCCACGTAGGGCAGGTGCGCATACTCGGGCAAGGGGTAGCCCAGCGACTGCGCGATGAAGATCTGCCGTGGCGTGTTCGAGAGATGCTCTTCGGCGCGGATCACGTGCGTGATGCGAAAATCGTAATCGTCGACCACGCTCGCCAGGTGATAGAGGCACGAGCCATCGGCACGCTGGATGACGTGATCCTGCTCGCGGGCCCATTCGAACTCGACCGCCCCGCGAATGGCGTCGTTGATGACGAGCGTCCCCTCGCGCGGCATCTTGAGCCGCACGACCCCCGAGCGTCCCTCGGCGGCAAAACGCTCGGCCTGCTCGGGCGTCTCGGCCATCCAGCGCCGGCTGTAGAGGTAGGGACGCTTCTCGCGTTGAGCCTCTTCACGCTCGGCCTGGATCTCTTCGGGCGTGGCGAAATCGCGATAGGCAAAACCGCCGGCCAGCAGGCGGGCCGCTTCTTCCTGATAACGGGCCAGCCGCTGCGACTGGTAATACGGCGCGTAGGGACCACCGACATCGGGGCCTTCGTCCCAATCGATCCCCAGCCAACGAAAACCGTGCAGAATCGGGGCCAGCGCCGATTCGACGTTGCGCTCCTGATCGGTGTCGTCGATGCGCAGCAGGAACTTCCCACCGTGACGCCGGGCGAACAGCCAGCAAAACAGGGCCGTGCGGACCCCGCCAATGTGCAGATAGCCCGTGGGACTGGGAGCGAAACGAGTGCGAACCATGCAACACGCCGCCGCCGGCCGGGACCGACCAGCGACCCTCAAAAAAAGGCCGAGGGGGAGCAACCAAAGAGCGACCAGATTAGACGTTCGAGGCCGAGGGCGTCAATCGGCCGTGTCGTGAGGAACCGGAGGCCGCCCGTCGACTTTTGAGCGGTTTAAGCGATTTGACGGAGCGTCGTTGTTTTTGAGTTGCGCAACATATTTCCTCAGTCGGCTTACCAATTCACTTCCAAAGGATCGGGATTGTCCAGGTGGTCTCTTGCTCATCGCCATCTGCCCTTTATGCGCCTGCGCTCGCAATTGCCTCCGGTTCCCTCGTCGCCCCACATTTCTCGCACGTCGGCAGCAGCGAGTGTCGGATGCCGTGGCAGTTGCCGCACTCCTCGAAGAGTCGCGTCGAGCAGGCCGGGCAGGTGTAGGGCGTCTCGGGCTCCGCCGCGCCACTGGCCGCCTCCAGACGCTTCTTGATGCTGCGACGCGTCCAGAACAAATACTTGAGCGGGCCGCGGCGGATCGGGTACTCGCACACCGGGCAGAAGAACGCCTCGTACGATTCACGGAATTGCTTCAACAGCCAATCGCGGCGCGGGTAGGCCTTGGCCCGCACGAGCGTGATCAGCACCTTGGTCACAATGGCCAGGAAGGTGAGGATCAAGACGTACTTGAAAAAGCGTGCGGGGAAATACTGGTTCATATCCCAGAAGACGCGCACCGCCACCGCAATGCCCAAGGCATAGACCAGCGGCACGTAGATGCTCTCGCGCAGCTTGAGAAAGAGGACCACGGCCACGATCAACAGCGGCAACAACACCGCCAGCTTCGTGAGGCCGATCTTCAGACGGTGGGCGGCGAATTGCTCGTTGAAGGCTTCGTAAACCGGGCGGCGTGCGTCGTCGAGCGCCGCGTTGTTCGCGCGTTGCGCGTCTTCCAGATCGCGCAAGGCTTCGCTCTGCCGCGCGATGTCCGAGTTCAGCTCCTGGTACTGCTGCTGATTCGCCAGGAAGCGAGTCTGGCTCTCGGCCAGGGCCTGCTGTTCCTCGGGCGATGGCTTGACATCCTTTTCCAGCCGCAGCTTCTGGAACTCGAGCAACTGGTTCATCGTGGTCTGCGAATTCGTCGTGCTGTCGCGGAGCGTGGCCTGACGTTCGCGCTGCGCCTCGATTTCGCGGCGAGTCTTTTCGATCTGCTGCGTCAATTCTTCGGCCTGCTTTTGCAGCGCCGGATCGATCATCTGCCGCTCGAGCGCATCCCAATCGGGCCCCGGCCATGTGCCGATGTCTTGCATGACAAACGACAGCAGCCAGTAGGTGAGGCAGCCGAACAGAACGGTAAAGACAGCGATCAAGAACCGGGCGAACCAGGGGCCCTTGCGCGGCTGCGGCGACGACATGCGAAGCTCCTTCAAGTCAGGCGGCACAGGCCGAAGCTAGCCTTGTCACGACAGCTAGCCTTGTCACGACGAACCGGGACACTCCACCCACCTGGTGCGGACGTCCCCTGTCAGAAAGGCGAACTTGCCGCGCGAATATAACGCGGCCGCCCAGAAAAATAGAAAGCCGACTCCAAACTCGCTGGGCAGTCGGCGCGCAAAGCCATCGCTGGCGTCGGTGCCAACGGTTCGTCCGTAGCAGTACGGCTGTCGATCGAACTATCGCGTCCGCAGCTCTCGCTCGTCCTGCTCGTGGCGCTGCTGGCGACGAGCCGCCTTACGTTCTGCCTTCGACAGGCGGCTATGGGGCTGCGAGCTCGAGCCCTGCGCATCGGTTCGAAGCTGCGTGCGGCTGCCCGACAGCAGCGACCCACGCGACACCGTGGCCGGCGTCTCGGTGCGGCTGTTGCCCGTGGCCGCGGGCTTGTCGGTTCCTTCTTCCTCGCGTTTGCGACGGACGCGGCGTGGTTCGGCCTCCTTCTCGGCCGACTCCCCCTTGGCCTTGCGCTTGCGTTGCGGCAGCAGGCCTTGCGATTCGAGAATCACATAGCGGGCGTGCAACGTCATCGAGAGGAGCAAGAACAGGTTGCCGGCCATCTCGAGCCCCTCTTCGACCATGACGCCAACGGCGCCAGTCTCGGGCAAGATGCCCTGCATCTGGACGACAACCGACGCGGCATAGCAAAGGCCCGCGATGATGAACATGGTGGTCGACGACCAGCAGACGCGCATATCGAGCACAAGCCGCATGCCGACGACGCCCAGGACGAGCGTGTAGGCCGCCACCCACCAGAGCGAGCCATCGCCCACCAGACGGGTGCCGGTCAGCATGGTCATCAGCTCTTTGAAGCCCTCGTGCAGGCTGGCGGATTCGTCGATCGCCATGATGAACCAGCAGAGCGAGGCCCACAGCCAGATGCGATAGCGGCCGGCGTAATCGTCCTGCTTGTGACGGCGCACGCTGTAGACGATGAGGGTCACGAGGCCGGCCAGGGCGAGCGTGGCCGAGGAAAAGACGGCGCCCAGGCTCCCTTCGCTATCGAGATCGAAGGCGGCCACGCGGCCGTCCGTCGTGTGCGCGGCCAACTCGGGCATCCAGGCGTACAGGGCCTCGAGCCCGGCCAGGATGGCGACCCCCAGCAGGAACCACAACAGCAAGAAGCCGATGCGCGTTGGAATGAGATCGGTGATGCGCGGCTGTCCATCCATGAACTTCGCGTCTCCGTAGTTGGCTTTGCGGCGCGCTTTGCGCAGCACGGCTCCGCCGGCTGTGGCCGTCTCGGACTCGCGCTCTTTTGCCGGGCCGATGACCTCTTCGGTGAGGACTCGCCGGCGCCGGTCATCGCGTTGCACGGGGAAGGAAACTCCATTTTCTCGTGACGAATGATAGCGACGGGCTGACGACGCTCGAACGGCAAAATCTCGCAGTCGATCAGCGGTCGCTCAGGCGGGCACGTTCCCTGTGCCTCGCGCCTTTGCCCGACCTATCCCTGTCGAACAAAGGGTTGTATTTGGCGCGGCGGTTCCCCGAACGTCCGGAAGTCCGTCGGCGGGGGGCCGTGGCGCCACAAGGCGGGTAGTTGGCCAGCGACGAACGACTCTCTGCCGGCGCCAGCACTGCTGGCTGGCACGCAGTCGTAGGAGCGGCCAGGTGTGTCAAACGCTCTAGAGGGGAGAATTCGGCATTTCGCCGCGCCGAATCTAGCTCCAAGATTCACGCCGGACTAAGCTCACACCGCCCGACCCGAAAAAAACCGCACTCGACGCAGCCCGCCCGCCTTAACGGGGTTAACGGGACGCATCAGAGAGGCGTGCGATCGATGAACTTCAGGATCTCTTCGGCGATCTCCTCGCCGCGATCCTCTTGCAAAAAATGACCGCCACCGGCGATCACCACCGCTGGCTGGTCCTGGGCCGTGGGAATCACGCGACGGAACCAGCGATCTCCCCCCGCGGTGATCGGATCGCCGTCGGAGAACATCACCAGAGCGGGCTTCTGCCAGCGTGACAGCACTTCGCGCGTCTGGCGCATGCCGGGCGAGCCCGGATCGTCGGGGCTGATCGGCACGAGCAAGGGAAAGGCCGCCGCGCCGACCTTGTAGCTGGCATCGGGAAAAGGGGCTTCATAGGCGGCGATCACGCGCGGGTCGACCTTCGTCCCATCGACGAGCGTGCGCTGCATGATAAAGCCCACCGGCAGGTCGGGGGTCCGCTCGACGAAGCCTCGCCAGGCGAGAAACGTCTCGGAAGGTTTTTCATCGCCCGTGGGCAGGCCGGTGTTCATGATGACCAGGCGTGCGAAGCGTTCGGACATCTCGGCCGCCACGCGCAGCCCGATCAACCCGCCCCAATCCTGACAGACGAGCGTGATCTCACGCAGGTCGAGCAGCGTCAGAAATCCCCCCAGCAGGTCGACGTGCATTTGAAAGGTGTATTCCTCGGGCAAGGTGTACTTGTCCGAGCGGCCGAAGCCGATGAAATCGGGGGCCACGACGCGATGCCGCGCGGCCAGCGGGCCGATCATCTTGCGGTACAGGTACGACCAAGTTGGCTCGCCGTGCAGGCAGAGAATCGTCTGCCCCCGGCCCTCGTCGACGTAGTGCATGCGCATGTGCCGCAGTTCGATGTAGTGCGGCGCGTAGTCGAAGCCGGGCAAATCGGCGAATCGTTCGTCGGGCGTACGGATCATCGGCATGGGGCTCTCTCCTCGCAAATGCCATCGGGCGAGGGCAAACGCCGTGCGATGGTTTTACTTTTCGCGGCGCGGAAATGCGAGTTGCAGAAACTGCAAGGCGAGAAAGACGCCCAACACCAGCGCCAGCACAATCGGCCACTTGTCGGCCACGGGCAATTTGAAGGCGGCCGCGATCGTCGCCAGGATGACCACGATGAACGCCACAATCAGCAACAAGCAACCCACGGCCGCCATCTTGCCCTTGAACGTCGCCTCTTCGGAATACTCTTCTTGATAGAGCTCGATCGTACGGCCGCGAGCGAGGCTGCGATCGATCGTCTCGGTCAGCTCGACGGCACGCGCCGCTTCCGCCCAGGCCGGTGCGACTTCTTCCCCAGCCAGGTTCGCCACGTAGGCCCGTTCGATCTGGCGGAGCGTCTCTTCCGCGGCATGGTACGTGTCGAATCGTTCGGTCTGCGGGCCTCCCTCGGCAGGATATATCTCGAGCAGCCAGGGCTCGTCTTGCTCGGCGATCTGCAGACTCGCGCGGCCCTGCGAGCCGATCACGGTTAGCTTCGCGCCGGCGGTGGACTCGAGGGGACGAACCGACCAGCGGACGAGAATGTTCTCGGTGCCGGAGAGTTGCACGCCAAGATTGGCCAACTTGCCGCCGGCCCCCTCGGGGGACAAGGCCGCCAGGCGCGTGAGATCCCCCGCCAGGAATCGCGCCAGGTCGACGTCGCGCGCGAACTCGACGCGTACGTTGGCATCGCGTCGATCTGCCGCGTGCCGCTCGATGACGATCTGCTCCCATTCGCCGAGGGTCGTGGCGCCCGTGGCGCGCACGAGCGCCGCCAGGCGCGTCACCGCCGGATGCCAGCGCCAGTCGAGCAAGGGAAAGAGGAGCGAGTGGGTGTCGTGCCGAATCATCTCCAGCTCGTAGCAGGCGATCATCGACTGCTGCGCCGGGTGGCTGAGCGCGAGAGGAATCGAGTTTTGCACCAGCTTGCGCAACTGATCGGCGCGGCGATCCTCTTCTTCGGCCCGCGCGGGATCGGGACGCGCCACCAGCACCACGTCGGCCACTTCGCCCGAGAGGAGCGATTCCCAATCGTCGGTCAACTTCGCGGCGGGCGCAAGCTCGTGCAGCGTACGCGCCGCGTTCCCCGTCTCGGCCATCCACACGAGCGAGTGAACTTCGTGCCGGGCAATGGCCTGGGCCAGAGCAAGCGTGGGGGCATCAGCGCCGAGCAGAGCAAACTTCATGCGGTCTTTCGAGCACGGGCAGCCAGGGCACGCAGGTCGACCAGGGCCGCCTCGTCGGCATGGCGCTCGACCGTGCGGACGATGAGGTCGAGCGCCTGGAATTCTGGATCGACTACTCCCAGGCAAGAGGGATGAGCCAAAAAGTCAAACGTGGCACGCTCGCGGATCGTCCACTCGAGAGCACGCTCGAGCGCGGCGAGAAAATCGTCGAGGGGCCAGCGGCCATTGCGAAAGGCGCCGATGTCGCTGATCGGACTCATCGGCACCTCGATGAGCCCGGTGGGATAAACGAACGGTTGAGCGGCGGCCTGGGCGGCGACGATGCCCTCGAGCACCGATGCGTCGGGAGACGCGCCGTCCTTCGTGTTCGGATGTGCGGGATACTTGCTGCTGACCCAGTCGAAGCCCTGTTCGAGCAGCAGATGCTGGAGATCCTCGCGTCCGGCGAGCCCTGCGGCAAACCCGCCCGGCGTGCGAAAGCCAACTGCCTTGATGCCAGCCCGCTCTTGTAACGCGACGTTCGTCAGGCGGATATTTTCGGCGATCACCTCGGCCGGCGTGCGTCCGGCGATCAGCCAAGGGGCGCGTTGGAAGCGGAATTGCAGATCTTCGCTGCGCGTGGCCAAGACGTTGACGTGGTCGTAGGTGTGGTTGCCGATGGGGTGTCCGGCGGCGGCGATCTCGCGCAACCAGTCGACGTTCTCCTGCTCGCAGACGCGGCCGACGGCAAAAAAGTGAATCACGCCCCCCGCGGCGCGCACGCGCTTCGCGGCTGCGACCGCATAGCGCTTGGTCGGCTCGTCGAGCAGACCTTTCGCGTAGTCCCAATGGGTGTCTTCCCAACGGGGAAAGTTGCGGCTCATCTCGAGATCGAGCGTGATCGCCACGAGCGCCTTGCCGGCATGCGCGGGACTTTCCGCAGGCTCATCAGCCCAGGCGCCCGGCAACTCGCTCCCCGTGGCCGCCAAAGCCACGCCCCCGGCAACACAGGTTTGCAAGAAGGCGCGGCGTGAGGGGCGCCGTGCAGACGGCGCCGAACCACAGAAAGAACGGCAGTGGGGTGACAGATCGCGACGCGACATGGCCACAGTCTAACTTCCCCGCACTGGGTTGGCTCCCCCTGCCCCGATCGGCACGCCCTACGACATGGTGTGCGGCGGCTGATAGGGATTGCCGGTCTCGGCCACGGCTGGCAACTCGTAGTCGGTCGGCTCGCCGGGGGGCGAGACCGTGTCCTCCGGATCGATCGCATGCCAGCGGCCCACCACTTGCTCGAACATCCGCGGATCCTGCGGCGGGAAGTACCGATATCGCTTCCCCCATTCGATCGAGAGGTGCCCGATCGACGAGGTCGAGCGTGTGGCCTCGCGGGCAGGGAACGGCGGCAAGAGCCAGCCCCACAATACGACTTCGACGCGTCGCGCGGGCCGGATGCGGCGAATCTGCTCCCAGCGCAGCAGCTTGGGGCGGCCCAAGACACGGTCGAAACGAATCCCCACCGACGAAACGGTCAGGCTGCGCACGGTAAAGAGAGGAGAGATGAAGAGCGTGAAGAGGGCGGCTCCGAGAGCCGCGGCGACGAGCGCCAAGGTCCAACTCCCACCGAGGACCATGACGATGGCCGCCGGGATGCCGTAGAGCACGCCGAGCGTGGGAATCGCCACCAGGACGCCCACCAACACATCGGCCAGATCGCGTGGCCCCGAGTGGGGTTTGAAGACGACTTCGGGGGCTTCTTCACTCATCCGTCATGCCGGTTCACTGCCACCTTTGCCCCCGACTGTCTACGCGCGCGAGTTCTCGTCATTCTAGGTAGCGTGCCGGTCGCTGGCGAGGCGGTTGCGCCGGCCGAGCCATCGTCTCGCGTCCCAACGTTCGCCGGGGCGTCACCCTGTGTGCCGCAGGAAGGCGCGAGACAAGTGACGTACCAGATCGCTGGCGATGAGTGAAACTTCACCCAGTTCCTTCGCCGCCAGGTCGCCCGCGAGCCCATGCAGGTAGACTCCCAGCCGGGCCGCGTCGTAAGGCGAGAGTTCCTGACAGAGGAGCGCCGTGATGAGCCCGGTCAACACATCACCGGTGCCGCCGGTGGCCATGCCGGGGTTGCCTGTGCTGTTGGTCCAACCCCGCACGCCATCGGTGACGAACGTGCGATGTCCCTTCAAGACGACGATGCAGGCGTTGTCTCGGGCCAGCGCGGCGGCCAGCTCTTCGCGGCGCCCCTGCACGGTGGGGGTATCGAGCGCCACGAGCCGTGAGAATTCGCCCGGGTGGGGCGTGACGATCCGCGGCCCCGCATGCTGAGCGAGAACCTGCGGCTGTTCGGCCAGTGCGTTCAAGGCATCGGCATCGAAGACCGCCGGCTGCGTCAACTCGCCATAGAGTGCCACGACCAGCGCGGAGAGCTCGGCCGAGCGGCCCAAGCCGGGGCCGACGGCGAGCGCAGTCGCACTTTCTGAAAGTTCGATGAGGCGGCGATGGACGGCCTCGCCGCCGGCAATGCGCCCCGCCGCGTCGGACTCGAGCGCCGCGGTCATGTACGACGGTTCGTGCGCGGCTATCGACGTCAAAGCCACGTCGGGCACCGCCAACCGCACAAGCCCCGCTCCGCCACGCAGGGCCGACATGCCGGCCAGCGAGATCGCCCCGCTCATCTCGCGCGAGCCACCGACGAGCAGCGCCGTGCCGAAGGTCCCCTTGTGACTCTCGGGCCCGCGCGGCAGCAGGAGTGGCGCCGGAGTCTCGTCGCGCTGAAAGCTTGGATGCGAGTCGCTCATGTTTCCGTGCGCCTGCGGGCGGCGTTCGTGGCGATCAGCCCGGCGACGTAGCCTCCTTTGAAGCCAGCATCGATGTTGACCACGGTGACGTTGGCCGCGCAGCTATTGAGCATGCTCAACAAGGCCGACAGTCCGGCGAAGTTGGCGCCGTAACCCACGCTCGTCGGCACGCCGATGACGGGACACGCCACATAGCCACCAACCACGCTGGGAAGCGCGCCTTCCATGCCGGCCACGACGACGATCGCATCCGCTTCGCGCAGCTCGGCAAGTTTGGCCGGCAGGCGATGCGGTCCCGCGACGCCGACATCCTGCACGAAAGCCACGTCGCAGCCCATCCACAGCAACGTCTCGCGCGCCTCCTCGGCCACGGGCAGATCGCTGGTGCCGGCGGTGACGACCGCCACGCGACCAACGGCATCCGCTACGTGGCGTGTCTTGCCGCGCACGGGAATGCGAAACGTGCGTCCCACGGGATTGTAGATGCCCGAGGGAAAGTTCACCGTGAGTTGTTCGAACTGATCGAGCGAGATCCGCGTGGCAAAGACATCGGTCCCCTGAGAGAGTAGCGCCTTGAAGATGCGCTCGAGCGCCTCGACCGATTTGCCCTGCCCGTAGACGACCTCGGGAAAGCCGCAACGTCGCTCGCGATCCAAATCGACCTGGGCGACGCCGACGTCGGCCGTGACGGCCAAGGGGCGCAGTGCTGCGACGAGCGCTTCGACCGTCAGGTCGCCGGCGACGACTTGCCGCACCAAGAACTCGAGTTCCGCGTGATTCATGTCATTCATCGTAATTTGCGGCTGCTGGTTAGAGATACGGGGCGTCGCCCTGCTGACCGTGTGAAACTGCCGCGCCGTGCTGTCTGGTGCCGCTGCCTCGCTGACGCTTCGCGCTGGTGATTTTTTGAATGAAATTGCGTTGGTTCGCGCACCCTCGCGCACCACTCGGACCACTCGGTCGCCCCAGGAGCAGCGGATTCGTTGCAAGCGGTGCGGTGGTGGGCACTTGCGTATCGAGGACCAGGCTGGGTGATCGTGCTTCTCAAGCGGGTATTGGTGGCCTCGTTCGGAGGCGCTGGTTCGCGCACCACTCGCAGCGTCTGCACAGGCTAGACAGCCTGTGCCACTTTGCATATGGCATGCTCGAGCACTTCGACGTGGCCGAGTCGAACAAGTGTCAGGTACGGGGGTACCTGACACTCGATCGGACGAGCGGAGCTCGGCTCTGGGTGCCACTGGCTTTGCCAGTGTCTGGTGAATTGAAGTGAGGAGGTTCTTCGATCGTGCGAGTCGAGCCTGGCGCGCGGCTGCCGTTGTAGATTTTGAATACGGCTGCTCGACTTGGCAGAGCACTGGCAGAGCCAGTGGCACCCGGTGTTGGCTGAGTTCCATCGAAGGGATTGAGCTTGCCCCTTCGCTCTTGTCAGGTAGGGGGCTACCTGACCTACGAGTCGGTCTTGCGGGCCGGCGATACATGTAGTAGTCGATCTATCGATGAATGTCAGCTTGAGGGATGGTCTTCTGGGTCGCATTTTTCGGAGAGCCACCTACTCCGTGCCTGACATTGAGCGATAGACCGACTACTACTGTACACGGGTGCGAGGCTTGTTGCGCCGTTGATTTTCGGCCACCGCGCTGGCTGCCTGACGCGCCGGACCAGCATGCCCACCCGACTTCGTCGCGAGGGCATGGCACCGTGGATTCGACATCCGTAGTGGAAAATCACTGCGGCCGCGGGCCGATGCAATAGAGATGCTTTTCGCCGCGGATGAAGAGGTTGCCCTGGCTGATGGCGGGCGAGGAATAGCACGACTCGCCCAGCGAGTTCTCGGCCACGACCTCCAGTTCGGCGCCGGGGCGAATGACTTTCGTGATCCCTTCGTCGTCCGTGAAGTAAACCAGTCCGCCCGCCGTCACGGGCGAGCCACTGTAATGCGAACCGAGCCGTTTCATCCACACGCGATCTCCGCTGGTGGCCTGAAAGCAGCTCGCCACGCCACCATCGGCGGTGAGCAGAAAGTGGCTGCCGGCAAAGATGGGAGAAGGCACGTACGAGGCCCCCTTCGTCTCGCGCCAGGCAATGTGCGAATCGGTCACGTTCCCTTCGCCATCGGGACGGATGGCCAGAATATGATAGTCGGGAAAGCCGCACGTCATGAAGATCAACCCTTCGCCGTAGACGCAGGTGGCGACGAACTGCTCGGTCGGGCCATCGATGATCCAGTGCTGGCGACCATCGCGCGGGTCGTAGCTGGCGACGCACTTGTTGCCCGAGAGAATCATCTGCGTGCGGCCGTCGATCTCGCGCACCAAGGGGGTCGAGTAGCTGCGTGTATGGTTCGCACGATCGATCTTCCAGCGGGTTTCGCCCGTCGCGCGGTCGAGCGCGACGACATAGGACTCGCCATCGTGATCGCCATTAACGATGACCAGGTCCTCGAACAAGACGGGGCAACTGCAGAAGCCGTGCTTGCTGGCAAAGGGCCCCGGCCGCACGAGCCATTGCTGCCGGCCGTCGAAGTCGTAGGCCGCGACAAGCATGGAATCGCGGTCGAGGAAGGCGACATAAAGCAGCTCGCCGTCGGTGGCCGGCGTGCTCGAGGCGTAGCTGTTCAAGCCGTGCTTGTCTTCCAGCGGCGCCGTGACCACGACCTGCTGCCACAGCAACTCACCGGTACGACGATCGAAGCCCCCCAGCACGCGCTGCTCTCGCTCTTCGACCGCCCAAACGAGAAACAAACGATCTTGCCAGATGACAGGCGAAGCGTGCCCCGTGCCAGGGAGGGGCACCTTCCAGGCGATGTTCTCGGTGGCGTTCCAATGGGTGGGTACATTCGTTTCAAGGCTGGAGCCGTCGCCGCGGGGTCCGCGCCACCCCGGCCAGTCCTCGGCACAGGATGGAGACACGTCAATGGCCGCCGTGAGAATGATCGCCAAGAGCACGATTTTTTGGTGGCGGTACATCTTCAAAAGTAGTGGCTAATGGTTGTTTCCAAGCGTTTATTATCAACGGGTTCGCATGAGCACGGAATGGATCGTGGGCCTATTATAGCGTCGACCTCGCACCGCCGCCGCTACGATGGCGAACCGAGCAACTTGTGCGAACGCTTTCCGCCTCGGTGTCGATCGCTCCTGCGTTTGCAAACCTCCAGCCGGCACAGCGAAAGATCAAAAGCGTGCATTGCACGAACAGGAACTGCCAGCCGATCAGCAACATTTGCAACGAGCTAAGATCATCGTTGCTCCAATCCCATGAGTGACTGCCCACTATGAATGCGATCAAAGTCATCAACGCCAGTGGACAGGAAACCCACACACGATTCACTCCGAGCGCACTCCATAAGGCAGTAAGCACGGATAGTGCAGCGAAAACTGACCAGCCCACGATGATGGCAACCGTAGAATCGCTATCGTCGAAGCGCGCTGGTCGACTCGCGACGAGAATGCAAACCGCAGTG